>NZ_JAEHQE010000012.1:0-111593 GCF_016238545.1 Proteus sp. PR00208
GAAAAAAATACCGCCCTGATTAAGGGCGGTATTGTATAAGGGGACTGGTAGAACGATTTTGTGATATTGATAAAGGCCTAACTGACCACTTTATCAATCTGCAATGCAACATCTTTTTCTCTTGTGGTGGGTTTTACAGCCGTCCAACCTTTATAAGCTAAAGGTAAGAAAGCGACTGCAATAGCTAATAATGATACGCCTGCAACATAATATGCACCTGCCATTGCAGTTTTTTCTAACCATATTCCTGTTAACATTGGCGTTAATCCACCGAATAAGGCATAAGCCATATTGTAAGCAAAAGACAAACCAGAAAAACGAATTGATGGTGGAAATGCTCTTGTGCTAACGATAGGTGTAGTTGCAATCGCCCCGACAAAAAAGCCCATCAAACCATAGTTAAACGCTAACTGAAAACCTGACATTGCTGCATCTAAACTGCCATAGAAATGGAATGCAGTAACAATCAAACCACCCCATGATAATGTCATTGACGCGCGTGTTCCTAATTTGTCACTAATCCAACCCCAGAATATGCAACCTAAGGTTAAGGTTAATGTTGCAACGCAGTTCGCTTCTAATGATGTCGTTCTATCAATTTTGTAGATCCCTTCAACAATGACACCGGGGGTCATCAAAATGGTGACAACAATAGCTGTTGATAAAGACCATGTTAATGCAGCAGTAATTAAGCACGCTTGCTTGTGATTTTTAATAACTGAAACCACAGGCATTTCTTGTGCTAAGGCTTTTTTTGCAGCCATCTCTTTAAAGATAGGTGTTTCTTGTAAGAAGCGACGTAAGTAGACAGAAATCAAACCGAATACGCCACCTAAAATAAACGGTATACGCCATGCAAAGTCATTTACTTCTTGGCTGGTATAGCTACGTTGAACGATAATTGCCACGATTGAACCTAATAAAATACCGCCTGTAATGCCTGAGGTTAATGTTCCTACACCTAAGCCATAACGTTGTTTTGGCGTGTGCTCTGCGATAAACACCCAAGCACCTGGCATTTCACCACCAATGGCCGCACCTTGCATAATGCGCATTAACAACAACAATAATGGTGCAGCAACACCAATACTGGCATAAGTTGGTAATAAACCAATAACTAATGTTGGTACAGCCATTAAGAAGATACTTAAGGTAAACATGCGTTTACGTCCAATAATATCTCCGTAGTGTGCCATAATAATGCCACCCAAAGGGCGGGCAAGGTAACCAGCAGCAAAAATACCTAATGTCTGCATTTGTGCAATAAAGGCGTTATCACCGGGAAAGAACAAGTGGCTCAATGTTTTCGTAAAGAACACGAAGATCACGAAATCATAGAACTCCAACGTTCCCCCTAGCGAGGATAAACCCAACGTTTTATAGTCGTTGCGGTTCAATGGTCTTGCCGTAGGTTGACTCAACGGCTGAGTGGAGTGTGATTGTGATGTCATAATTACAACCTATAATAATCATCGTGATAAAAAAATAATGCGTAATAAGATCACAAGTAAATTCTTTGAAAATTAACGAATAAAATAGGGTGAAAATAAATAACATCGAATGGTTATTTATAGGCTATTTATGCGAGAAAGAATAATGTTGTGATGATGGTTTAAGTTATAACAGGAAGCTCTTAATAATGTAAATAGATGAAATTAAAACAACGAAATGAACTTTATTATTATTATTTCTTGTGTTTTTATGTGGTTTAATTGTAGATACTTAATATTAAACTCTTATTTTATTTTCTTTATTGATATATTGTAAAAATATTACAATGCTTATTAATAAGTGAAATTTCGATATTATCAAATAAAATAGATATTATATTGAATATATTTATTACGATTTAAATTATAAATTGAATAATAAATTCAGTCATAATTTAATTTATTATTTTTCGTTAATAAAGTAATTATTAGATAATTAAGAAAGTTATTCTCATCAATAATGAAAGATATGATCTGATAGAAAATAGATTACTAGAATATTCTGCTATATGTTAAAAATATTTTTGATAAACTTAAATTTCAAAAATTTCAATGAAATTGAAATTCAATGCCAATAAATCTTTGGTGTATAATCATATTTTTGTGTTTTTATGCATTGTGTGATTTTTTTGAATTTTATTGTCGAATTAGAAATAAAAACAAAAATAAGCGTCAAAAAAGTGATTGTTGGTTATAATTACATCAGTAAGTCAATTGAACTGTCGGAGGATTTATGGTCTCTATTTCAATGAGTGCTGTTCTTTTAGCTGCAATTATTTTGTTCGCATCACTTTCTATCGTTGCATTAGGTGGTGGTTTAGTACTAAAAGCCATGCTTAATGACACCAATCAAAATGGCAGTTATCTATTAAGTGCCTCTGTTAAAAAGACTTTTATTACTTCATTGGTTATTGCATTGTTGCTTGTCTATTATTACCTATCAACAACGGCTTAATATTTGTTTGATTGATATAAAAAACGCCACTGCATTTTATTATCAGTGGCGTTAGTGTAATGAGAAAATGTCTTAAACTAAGAAGATAGTTGCTAAACCTAAGAAGATAAAGAAACCACCTGTATCCGTAATAGCGGTTATCATAACGCTTGAACCAATGGCAGGATCTTTACCAAATTTTATCATCGTCATTGGTATTAATACGCCCATAATGGCAGCCATTAACAGGTTGAGCACCATTGCCATTGTCATCACGGCACCCATTGCAAGGTCACCATAGAGAAGGAAGGTGACAATTCCCATGATCCCTCCCCACACAATACCATTGATAAAGGCAACACCAAGTTCTCTTAAAATTAAGAAAGAAAAGCTTCCAGTTTGAATTTGGTGTAGAGCTAATGCACGGACAATCATTGTGATAGTCTGATTACCTGTATTTCCCCCAATACCAGCAACAATTGGCATCAGTGTTGCTAAAGCGACTAATTGGGAAATGGTGTGTTCAAACACACCAATAACACGAGAGGCAACGAAAGCAGTACATAAGTTGATAGCAAGCCAAGTCCAACGTGTTTTAACCGCTTGTCCGACTGGTGCAAAGACGTCTTCTTCTGGGCTCAAACCACCCATACGACGAAGATTGGTATCGCTCTCTTCATGCATGTTATCAACGATATCTTCAACAGTTAATCGCCCCATTAGAAGACCATTACTATCAACAACAGCCGCAGAAATTAAGTCGTAACGTTCGAACGCACCCGCCGCGTCTTCGCCTTTTTCTTCTGGCATAAAGCTCACGGTGTCTGTTTTCATTACATCAGAGACAAGCTTATCAGGAGATTGCGTCAAAACAGTGGTTAATGGAAGCTCGCCCAACAGATGATTTTTATTATCAATAACGAAAATTTTATCCGTTGCTTCAGGAATAGAACCCCGTTGGCGTAGATAGCGCTGTACCGTTTTTAACGTAACATTACCTCGCACAGTGACGAACTCAAAATCCATCATCTGGCCGACGCTGTCTTTTGGATATTGAAGAACTTCTCTTATTCTATTACGCAGACTTGGTTCTAAATAGGTAAGAAGTCGACGCATCGTATCGCGAGGTAAGTGCTCTGCGATGTACGCTTGCTCATCCACATGTAATGTGGCGACCGATCGTAATAATTCACGGTCAGTCATATCTTTAATTAAGCTGTCCCAAACGGCGACAGAAGCTTCGACTAAAACAGCACCACGTTCATTATTATCAACCAAATGCCACAATGCGAGACGTTCGTCATAGGGAAGGGCTTCAAGAATATCTGCAATATCTGCCGCGTGTAGATCTTGTAGTAATTCTCTAACAGTGGTGATTTTTTCATGAAGTTCATGGTGGCTCAGCCTATCATTTTCACTTGCTTCACCTAAAACGGTTTCAACAAAATGATCATCTTCGAGAAAGATGCTCAAAATTTGCTGACGCAGGTGTGCCACTTTTTGTGAATACGGATTGATGGCAGCCGCAGTATCATTGTTGATAGCTGGTTGAGACATGTTATTCCTTTTTAATTCTTACGAGGGAGATAACCATTGACACTAATTATTCCATTTTAGGATGATTATCGGTCTTCTCCGTATAAAAAATATGAATCTTGAACAATATTGCGTTGGTGATGTTCATATTATCGTCACAAATCAAACCTATGTTGTTATGTGATAGTTGTTGTATGATAGATGCAACAAAAGACGCATTGACTAGCGTCTTTTTCTGTATAATATCATATTGTTAAGCAGATTCCTCTTTTATATCCAGTTTCCACCCCGGAACTGACTGCCAATGTTCTTGTTCTTTTTCTAAATCCAATTCCATCAATGTGTTATCAGAAAGATAATTTGCAGGAAAATAAAGCGTCCAATGATTTTCATCTGTAACTAAACGCAAAGATGCAGGTTTTGTCGTCGATTGTCGCTGATTATTAAGTAAAGTTGCTAATCTTAGTATTTGTACGAGTGGAAAATACTGTTTCTTTTTATAAAGATTAAATTTAGGTAACTCATCTAACTTGATCCCCTTTCGGTGATAGCGAACGAGAGTTGTTAATAACAGTTGTTGCTCTTGATTAAAGCCAGGTAAATCAGTATTTGAAAGAATATAAGCAGAATGGCGATGTAATCCACTTAAATTAATACTTAATCCCACTTCATGTAACATAACAGCCCAAACTAAAATAGCCTCTAAATCAGGGCGAACTAGCTTAGGATTTTGCTGTGCCCACTGAGCGTAAAGAGATTGCATAGTTTCAAGAACACGTTTTGCTTGTTCTCTATCGATATTATAGTGTTCTGCAAGGCTTTTAGCTGTGCGCTGGCGGATATCTTGATGGCGAAATCTGCCTTCCATTTCATAAAGCACACCTTCACGTAATGCACCGTCAGATAGGTGTAGGGCTTTTAATCCTAATGAATCAAAAATACCGCATAAAATCGCCAAACCTGGTACAAAAACATGTTTACGTTCATCGGATAAACCTGGAAGGGCGATATCTTTAAATTTCTTAAATCGTAAAACTTGTTTAGTGAGCATAAGTAGGCGTTCTGGAGTAATAACACCGTCTTTTTCACCAAACTCAACTAAGATCTCATGAGCCGCTTTAATTGTTCCTGATGCCCCTAAAGCCACATCCCAGCCAGTCATTTTGTATTGCCATGCAATTTTTTCCATTTTACGCGCTGCCTTTTCTCGCGCTTTGCGAAAAGCAGATTCGCTAATTTTTTGTTCTGGGAAAAATTGACGGCTAAAACTAACACAACCCATGCGTTGGCTTTCGATTAAAATTGGCTCAAAATTTTCACCAATAACCAATTCTGTTGAGCCACCACCGATATCGATAACGAGCTTTCGACCTTTTTCAGATTGAGTGTGCTCAACTCCCATAAAAATAAGTCGAGCTTCTTCATGCCCTGAAATAATTTCAATAGGATAAGGAATAACTTCTTTGGCTCGTTGAAGAAAGACTTTCGCATTAGTGGCGACACGCAAAGTGTGTGTTCCCACGACGGTGACATTTTCTGCGGGAAAACCCTGTAACCTTTCAGCAAAAAGGGAAAGGGCGGAGAGCCCACGTAACATAGCCTCTTCGCTTAATTCGTTATCATCATCAAGTCCATCAGCAAGATAAACTCGCTGTTTTAAACGACTTAAGACTTGTAATGCGCCATTAACAACACGCGCAATTATCATATGAAAACTATTAGAACCGAGGTCAATAGCCGCAATTTCTAAAGGACGTGGTGAAGAGTCATCTTGTGATAAAGGCATAAAATTACGCTCGTGAACCGGGTTGTTCTAACAATTTAATATACTCATAGACAGCAAGCTGGGAACGGATTTTACGTTTATTTCCACGAGGAACATAGCTATTTGTTAAATCTTTATCGATATAACGTGCTTTTACGGTGTCATTAAATTGAATATCCAGTATATCAAGAACGCGCTGTTTAAGTTGAGGATCAAGCAAAGCTACTGCAACTTCAATGCGATAATCAAGATTTCGCGTCATCCAATCGGCAGAGGAGAGAAAGATTTTTTCATCCCCTTTATTGGTGAAAACATAAACACGATCATGCTCTAAAAAGCGGTCAACAATACTGGTTACTTGAATGTTTTCACTAAATCCCGGCTGATTAGGCACTAAAGAACACATTCCTCGAACTAACAGTCGTACTTTTACGCCTGCTTCTGAAGCGTCATAAAGGCGATTAACTAATTCTTCATCAACTAAATTATTCACTTTTAATGTAATACCCGCAGGATGCCCTGCTTGTGCACTGTGAATTTCATTGGTGATTAATTGATTTAAAAGGGTGCGCGAGTTTTGTGGCGAAACCATTAAATGCTCAAAGGTGACAGGGCGATAAGGGTTTTCAATAAAGCTAAAAACGCGACGTACTTCATTGGTAATTTCAGTGTTAGCCGTTAATAGTGAATAGTCAGTATAAAGACGCGCTGTTTTTTCGTTAAAGTTCCCCGTACCGATATGAGCATAGCGAATGATTTCACCATTTTCTAAACGTGAAATGATAAATAACTTCGCGTGAATTTTTAAACCCGGTGCAGAGAAAATAACGTGAACGCCCGCTTCAGTCAGGCGTTTTGCCCAGTGGATATTCGCTGCTTCATCAAAACGTGCTTGTAACTCAACAACTACCGTGACACGTTTGCCGTTATGCGCAGCGTGGATCATCGAATCAATAATTCGAGAGTCTTTAGCAACACGGTAAATATTGATTTTGATTGAGATAACACTTGGGTCAAAAGAGGCTTGGCGCAACAATTCCAACACATGCTCAAAGGTATGATAAGGATAATAGAGCAAAACATCACGCTCACGTATCGCATCAAAGCCATTACGGAAGTTATCAAACCAAATATGGCGTAAACGAGGAATAGGCTTATTTAATAGAAATTTACTACCCTCATTTGGGAAGTTAATAAAATCTTTAAAATTATGATAACGACCACCAGCAATGACGGAGTCATTATTCGATAAACCTAATTTACTGCGCAGCAACGCCACCATTTCATCAGGCATATCGCGTTGATAAACAAAACGGACAGGCTCTGCGGTAAGGCGTTGTTTTAATGTTGATGACATCATTTCAAGTAAACTTGATTCCATTTCTGTTGCAAGATCGTATTCTGCATCTCGCGTCATTTTCATGGAATAAGCACTTAATGAGTCATAATCAAAGAAGCCTTTAAACACCTCATCAAGACAGTAACGTAAAATATTATCCAATAAAATCATGGATTTTTTCTTACTACGCCCTTGGTCTGTCGGCAGAATAACAAAACGAGGTACTTTATCTGACGGAATTTCTAACAGGGCATAATGAATAATTTGCCCTTGCACAATTTCAACCGCTAAATAGGTGTAGTCATCTTTAAGAAACTCAACCAAGTCTGTTTCAGGATTAATTAAAATAGGCGTGATGTGTTTTCTTAAATTTTGACGAAAATATTGGCGTAACCAGATTTGTTGATTAGGCGAGATTTGGCGTTCATTAATTAAAAAGATTTGGTTTCGCGCCATTTCAAGTAACAAATCATTATATAAAGCATCAAACTCTTGGTCGGCTTTAGCTACTTTTGATTGAATTTTCTTTATAAGATGACGAGCATGGCTTGATGCAGAGCGTGAGCCACGTTCTTCATTAATCAAAATACGGCGTTTTACATCGGCAAAACGAACCTTGTAAAACTCATCAAGATTATTTGAATAGATCCCCAGAAACCTGACTCTTTCAATTAACGGGTTTCTTTTATCAGCCGCTTCTTGTAATACACGTTCATTAAACGCAAGCCAACTGATCTCTTTATCAATATAGAGTCGTTCCTGGGACATCTGAACTCCAACAAGGGTTAAAGTTAAAACTTAATATCTGAATAAATCAGACGTGTTGCTTAATAGTTGCACCCGGTTTAACAAAATTCTCGGGTTTCGCCTCTTTGGCTTTTTGTTCAAAATAAGGTGCTTGGAAAGTACACATTCTAATCGCAGAACGGTAGGCACCGTTAACAAAAAACTCATCTATTAAATCACCTTCTTTTTTAAAGCCAAGCTTTTCATAAATATGAATCGCTTTAGCATTCTCTTTATCGACGATTAAATAGAGTTTGTATAAATTAAGTACAGAAAATGCATAATCCATCGCAAGTTTCGCCGCGCGTGCAGCATATCCATGGCCTTGATGCGCAGGAGCGATGATAATTTGGAATTCAGCACGACGGTGAACATAATCAATTTCAACCAACTCGACAAGTCCAACTTTAGTGCCGTCACTTTCGGCAATAAAACGGCGTTCACTTTGGTCGTGAATATGTTTTTCATAAAGGTCGCTTAACTCGATAAAAGCCTCATAAGGCTCTTCAAACCAATAGCGCATAACGCTGGCGTTATTATCAAGTTGATGGACAAAAGAGAGATCTTCTCGTTCGAGAGGACGTAATTTTATAGGTGGAACTTTCTTACCACCGGACATAAGCACCTCGGTGAATGCATTGAATAAAAAGAGAAAAGGGTGACATAAAAAAAGTCACGCGGGCTACAGTGTAGCACAATGTGACTTTTTATCTTAAACGAAATAGTCAATCAAGGTTGTCGAAAAGCGCAATATCATCGAGAACGGCTTGATTATTCTGCATTTTTAATCGCTCGTCAGCTAACCAACCGATCGCTAATGGATAAATACGATACTCTTCTGCTTGTATTCTTGTTTGTAATGATTGTTCAGTATCATCTGGTAAAACAGGAATGCGAGCTTGAATAATCATGGGACCACCATCAAGTTCTTCTGTAACAAAATGGACGGTAACGCCATGAAAAGAGTCTTTATTCGCTAAAACTTGGCGATGAGTGTGTAATCCGGGATATTTAGGAAGTAAAGAAGGATGAATATTTAATAATTTATGCTGATAATGAGTCACAAAATCAGGCGATAAAATACGCATAAAACCGGCTAAAACCACAATGTCGGGCTGATAAGCATCGATTTTTTCAATTAATGCTTTATCGTAATCAGCTCTGTCATTATATAGAGTTGGATCAACAAAATATGCTGGAATATCAGCAAGTTTTGCCCGTTCAAGACCATACGCATTAGCTTTATTACTTAAGACAGCAACCACATTACCCGTGATTTTATTTGCCCTACAGGCGTCAATAATCGCCTGTAGGTTGCTGCCGTTTCCTGAGATGAGGACGACAATATTTTTCATTCACATGTTTTCATTAGTTAATAATAACTTGTGCTTCACCCACAGCTTGTGGCGCAATTTCACCAATTAACCATGCGTTTTCACCACACTCAGCAAGATGTGCTAATGTTTTTTCAACGTCATTTGGGTTAACGGCAATTAACAATCCAACACCACAGTTAAAGGTGCGATACATTTCATGTGTGCTGACTTGTCCCGCATCTTGTAACCATTTAAAAACCAGTGGCCATTCCCAGCTTTTACTATCAATACGCGCTTGCGTCTTTTCAGGTAATACACGAGGAATATTTTCCCAGAATCCGCCACCTGTAATATGTGCCACAGCATGGATATCCACATTTTCAATTAATGAAAGTAGTGACTTTACATAAATACGAGTAGGGGCTAATAGGTGATCAGCTAATGATTTATTGCCTAATGATGTGTTTTCAGCTTGTGTATTGCTGACTTCAAGAATTTTTCTGACTAATGAATAACCATTAGAATGAGGACCACTTGATGCTAAAGCGATTAGAGCATCGCCAGCTTTAACTTTGCTGCCATCGATAATTTCTGATTTTTCAACCACGCCGACACAAAAGCCTGCGATATCATAATCATTACCGTGATACATTCCTGGCATTTCAGCAGTTTCACCACCGACTAATGCACAACCAGATTGCTTACAACCTTCTGCAATACCTGTTACTACGCGTGCTGCGGTATCGACATCTAATTTTCCTGTGGCATAGTAGTCAAGGAAGAAAAGGGGTTCTGCACCTTGAACAATTAAATCGTTGACACACATTGCGACTAAATCAATCCCGATGTCATCATGGCGATTTAAATCCATTGCAAGGCGAAGTTTAGTTCCTACGCCATCTGTGCCTGAAACTAAAATAGGTTCGCGGTATTTAGATGGAATTGCACAAAGTGCGCCAAATCCACCTAAACCCCCCATAACTTCAGGACGGCGGGTTTCTTTTACTACACCTTTGATACGATCGACTAAAGCATTACCTGCATCAATATCGACACCGGCATCTTTATAGCTGAGAGAGGATTTGTTAGTCACGTAGAGCCCTCACGGCAAGTTGCTGTTAAGAAAAAATGTGTGCGGGCGCTATTCTAACAGGCAAAGCAAACGTTTGCGAGGATCTTCTTTATAGGTCACAATTATTCATGTTGGTGTGGTTAAAAGCTGTGCGCTTGATCAATATCAATAGAAAAACGATGGAATGTTGGCAAAAAAGCGGTATAATCTCGCGATTTTTTTGTCAGGCTGCGTCGTACATTAGGAGAAATTATGAAGATCGTTGAGGTAAAACACCCACTCATTCAACATAAATTGGGGCTGATGCGAGATCATGATATAAGCACTAAACGCTTTCGTGAACTGGCTTCAGAAGTTTCCAGTCTACTGACGTATGAAGCTACCGCCGATTTAGAAACAGAGACGGTAACAATAGAAGGTTGGTGTGGTTCGGTAGAGATAGAACAGATTAAAGGAAAAAAAATCACAGTAGTTCCTATCCTCCGTGCAGGTATCGGGATGATGGACGGAGTATTAGAAAATATTCCTAGTGCCCGAATCAGTGTAGTTGGCGTTTACCGCGATGAAGAAACATTAAAACCCGTCCCTTACTTCCAGAAATTAGCATCCAATATTGAAGAGCGTATGGCTCTTGTTGTTGACCCTATGTTAGCAACAGGCGGCTCTATGATTGCCACAATTGATTTATTAAAAAATGCGGGTTGTACTTCAATTAAAGTATTAGTACTGGTTGCTGCTCCAGAAGGTATTAAGGCATTAGAAGAAGCTCATCCAGATGTGGAATTATATACTGCATCTATTGATAGCCATCTTAATGAGCACGGGTACATCGTTCCAGGTCTTGGCGATGCTGGTGATAAGATATTTGGTACAAAATAATAATTAAGCCGACTTTGATAGTCGGCTTTTTTTTGAACCTAATTATCTTGTTCTATAGTTAGAAATATACAAACCAATTTCACATTCATATTAAAGAGAGGTCGTAAGCATGACTCGTCGTGCAATCGGGGTAGAAGAGCGCCCACCATTATTACAAACAATCCCGTTGAGTCTTCAGCATCTGTTTGCAATGTTTGGCGCCACCGTACTTGTGCCAATTTTATTTAAAGTTAATCCGGCAACAATATTATTATTTAACGGGATCGGAACCCTGCTTTATCTCTTTATTTGTAAAGGACGCATTCCTGCTTATTTAGGTTCAAGTTTTGCGTTTATCTCACCTGTGCTTTTGTTGTTACCTTTAGGGTATGAATTAGCACTTGGGGGATTCATCGTCTGTGGTGTGTTATTTTGTATCGTTGCTGGTATTGTCAAAATAGCAGGGCGAGGCTGGATTAATGTGATGTTCCCGCCTGCGGCAATGGGCGCAATCGTTGCCGTCATCGGGCTTGAATTAGCAGGAACCGCTGCGGGAATGGCAGGATTATTACCAAGTGCAGATGCACCAGTTGATAGTCAGACACTGCTTATTTCTATGGTGACTTTAGGTGTGACTATCTTAGGCTCTGTGATGTTTAGAGGATTCCTTGCTATTATTCCTATTCTTATTGGGGTATTAGCAGGTTATGCACTCTCTTTCTTCTTGGGCGTTGTTGATATTACACCAATTAAAGAAGCTAACTGGTTTGCACTACCGACATTCTATTCACCGCGTTTTGAATGGAGTGCTATTTTTATTATTCTACCTGCCGCATTAGTTGTTATTGCTGAGCACGTTGGGCACCTTGTTGTTACAGCAAATATTGTACAACGCGATTTAATGAAAAACCCAGGTTTACATCGTTCTATGTTCGCAAACGGTTTCTCTACCATTATTTCGGGTTTCTTTGGTTCAACACCTAATACCACTTATGGTGAAAACATTGGTGTTATGGCTATCACTAAGGTTTACAGCTCATGGGTTATTGGTGGTGCGGCAATTCTCGCTATCTTATTATCTTGTGTCGGTAAACTGGCTGCGGCTATCGCTGCTGTACCTGTTCCTGTTATGGGTGGGGTTTCATTACTGCTTTACGGTGTTATTGGTGCATCAGGTATTCGTGTCTTGTTAGATTCAAAAGTGGATTATAATAAACCGCAAAACTTGATATTAACTGCCATTATTCTGATTGTCGGTGTGAGTGGTGCTTCCATTCAAATTGGTGCTGCTGAATTAAAAGGCATGGCATTAGCAACCATCGTGGGTATTGTTTTAAGCTTGATCTTTAAATTAGTGAGTGTTGTTCGCCCTGAAACAGAATTAGTGGATAACACCATTGAATCGGTTAGTGGTACAGCAAACAAAAAGTAATCGATTAAGAAAATCTAAAGCAATATGCTGAAATTAATAAAAAAGGTGGATGATCTCCACCTTTTTTATTGTGTTTTATTTTTATGTCATATTAAAAACTAAGATTTTTGATATTTTAAGTATTAAAAACTTAGAAAAGCATGATTAATTCAATCATGATGTTTATTTAAATAAAATAAATGAGACAATGGGGGTCTGTTCTTATGCGAAATAGGCATTTTATCTGCTATTTAAGTGATATTCGTTTTAAGGTTGGGGTGTTTCAAAAAAGGTATAACGTAATTTATGGAAAAGCTGATTGAAATTTATGATTTCATTACATCAAAGCAGATTTTTACCACAATATTTTTAGTTATTGTGTTGCTGGTGGTGTGGTTTCTCGCCAAAATGATTTTCCGCCGAATAGCAAAGCGTTTACTTTTTTTATTTACTGAGCTTTCAGATGAAGAAACCATAGAAGATATTGCTAAAAAGAGCGCATCTATTGTTGCAGTTACACTTGTTCTCTATATTAATCAGCTACTACCGTCTTTTTCAGCTGAAATGAATATTATCTTTGAAACGGTTGCTCGCGCCTTTATTATCATCAATATCGCTTCATTACTTAATAATGCTCTTGATATCTTCAATATTAGGCACGCTAAAAAAGCGTGGCATCGAAATAATTCCATCAAAGGCTATATTGAAATTGCCAAAATTGTGGTCTGGATTATCTCTTTTATCCTGATCATTGCGTTATTTACTGAGCAATCACCACTTATTATTATCTCAAGCTTTGGTGCCATTGCTGCGGTGTTAATGTTTGTTTTTCAGCATACACTTATCTCTTTTGTTGCCAATATTCTTATCTCTAACGGAAAAGTATTAAAGCTTTATGATTGGATTGAATTACCCAGTAGTAATATCAGCGGTGAGGTTATTGATATCGCATTACATACGATCACTGTACGTAATTGGGATAATACAATTTCCCGTATTCCAACCAAAGACTTTTTGACCGAAAAATATACTAACTGGCAACCGATGTTTTCATCGGGAGGGCGTCGGATTAAACGTAGTTTTTATATTGACCAATCTTCGATTTCATTTGCAACGCAAGAGTTAGTATTAGAATTAAAAAATACAGCGCCGCTTCGTAAAAGCATAGAAACGATGCTTGAAGGAAAAGAAGAAGAAATTGGCGATATTAATGAGTGGTTAGAAACAAAAGGCGTGACTAACTTACAGTTATTTCGTAAGTACATGCTAAATTGGATAAAAATGCGTGGTGATGTTCGACCTGATATGTATTTAGTGATCAGAACAATGCCACCTACACCAATGGGACTACCTGTAGAGTTATATTGTTTTACTCGTGCAACCACTTGGGTTGAATATGAAGAAACTCAATCTGAAATTTTTGAGTATATAAATGCATCAGCCAAATATTTTAAGCTCGACATTTATCAGCAACCTTCTGGTAATGATGTTGCGAAATTAAAATTCAGATAATAAAGTAAAACTAATTAAACACGGAATGCTTTCTGATTTGGCTCTAAATAACTCGAGGTACAGTTAGGAAACCCTTCAATGAGAGGTGATAGGAGTATATAAAATAGGCTTATCTCGGTGATCTTGCTGTTATCTTAATCAGTGCAGTGTGCTTTTTTAATATTGGTTCTGACCTTGTGAGAATTTGTGTTAGAATCACCACGTTTATTAAACTATTCAGGTGAGGTGCTTCTGAATACGCCGTCACAGCTATCATTACCACTATCTCTGCCCGATGATGAGACATTCGATAGCTTTTATGCAGGGGAAAACGCGTCGTTAGTCGCGGCAATTCGAACCGCCATTCATCAATCTCATGGCAGTTATATCTATTTCTGGTCCCGTGACGGAGGTGGAAAGAGCCATCTATTACATGCCGCTTGTGCTGAGCTTTCATTAAAAGGTGATGCTGTTGGGTATGTTCCCCTTGATAAACGTGCCTATTTTGTTCCCGATGTTCTTGAAGGCATGGAACATTTATCCTTAGTTTGTATTGATAATGTTCAGTGTATTGCTGGTGATGAAGAGTGGGAACTCGCCTTATTTAACCTTTATAACCGTGTTTTAGAGCATGGACGAACCTGTTTATTAATTACAGGGGATAGACCGCCTCGCCAAATAGAGTTACAACTTCCTGATTTAGCATCTCGCCTTGATTGGGGGCAAATCTACCGTTTGCAACCTTTAAGTGACGAAGAAAAAATTCAGGCGCTGCAATTAAGAGCAAAACTTCGTGGGTTTGAATTACCTGAAGATGTGGGTCGTTTTGTATTAAAACGTTTAGATAGAAAAATGCGCACCTTATTTGAAATGCTTGATGAACTTGATCACGCTTCTATTGTTGCTCAACGTAAACTGACCATCCCATTTGTGAAAGATATACTCAAACTTTAAATAGCCTCACTCATCTCGTTAGGTGAGGCGAATAATCTCAATCCTACCTCTCTTTTTCAAATTCAACACCCATTGAAGGTAACAAATATTTGTTATTTATTAAGGGTGAATTTTCTATTTTTGTCTTTTCTAATAAAAACACAAGATAAAAAAACCGCTTGTCTTTATACAAGGCAAGCGGCGAGAGACACAAACAATAAAGGAGGAGGGTTAAATAATTAGTTTGCTTCTACTATTTTGGCTTTCTTCTGAGGAACCAGTAAGAAAATCAGATAAAGTGCAGTGATTGCAACCGTGTAGCCAGTGAAGATTAACCAGAATGATTTCCAATCAACCGCACCATTGGTGGTATATAAATCAATGACCCAGCCACTTAACATTGCACCTAAATAAGTACCAAAACCGTTCACTAAGGTCATAAACATACCTTGTGCTGTTGAACGATATTGTAAAGGGATCTCTTTTTCTAAGAACAGTGAACCAGAGATATTAAAGAAGTCGAATGCACAACCATACACAATCATTGATAACAATAAGACGATTTGACCTAGTGATGTGTAGTCACCGTAGGCAAAGAAGCCGAAACGTAAGATCCAAGCAACCATACTGAATAAAACGATCGTTTCGATTCTTACGCGTTTTAATAACAGTGGCAGAAACAGAATAAATACGACTTCTGAAATCTGTGAAATAGATAAGAACACAGAAGGATAACGTGCAAAGAATGAATCATCTGCATTTGGAGATTGTGCGATATCTTGTAGGAATGGCACACCAAAGGTATTGGTAATTTGCAGTACAGATCCTAACAGTGTTGCGAAGAATAAGAAAACAACGACATTTTTCTTTTTAAATACTTGCAAGATATTAGTGATACTAAATGCCACTTCTTCGGCTTTAGTTTCATTTTTGTCAGCTGCTTTAGTTGCAGGTAAGAACATTGCAAATACAGCTAAAACAATAGAAGCGATCGCTGCAACGAAGAGCTGGTGGTAACTATTACCTAAACCTAAGAAGCTAATAACCCACATGGCTGCAATAAAACCAACAGTGCCGTAAACACGAATTTTAGGGAAATAGTTATTAGGCTCTAAATGTTTTTGTTCTAACAGTTCGAAAATGATGCTGTTTGCCATTGAGATACTTGGCATAAAGAACAATAAATGTAATAAAGTTGCAAAAAATAGTGTGGTTACTGTCGTCATTTGCGACATTAACACTAATGCTAATGCAGAAAAAATATGCAGGGTAATAAACACTAATTTGCGGTTGTTTATTTTATCTGCAATAAATCCCATGATGACGGGTGCGATAAGTGAGGCAAGTCCAAGAGCACTGAAAATAAGCCCAACATCACTACCTTTAAAATGCAGCTCTCCAAAGAGATACGAGGCAAATGTTACAAGCCAAGATCCCCATATAAAGAACTGGAGGAATGAGACAAGTTTTAATCTAAGTACGATATTCATCTGTTTTCCTATTAGCCTAGCAATCACCCGACACCAATAATGGCGATTGGTTAGTTTTAATTGCCCATAATGTTGGCTATAACGTTGTTTATTTCATATACATCTACAACTTCGTTTCACACTGACTAATTGTTATCAAGTTAAAAAAACAACAATAAAAGAAGAGATAGAGTAAATAACAAATTGAAAGCTTATTGCTGTGTTGCAGTATTGTTTTAAATGTGTGTTTTTTGTTAATTTCTTTCTTGGATGATAATGAAAAAATATTTTGGCGAGAATTTATTGTTTATCAATTCTGCTATCATATTTTCTGATATCCATGATATGTAGGAATGCATTTGTGTAAAGAGACTTGAGTCACAATATAAATGAAACACATGATTATTTTTTTCTTATAATTGTGAGTTTATACGATGTCGTGTGATCTCGATAGAAGTTTTCAAAAATGGCGATTTCTTACTCATAAAAAATATGAGGTTGAGATGAAAAATTTTGAAAGCATAAAACGATTGGTTTTTTTCTATTGTGGAAATAAGAAACACTTTGCTAATTGTAATGTTTACAATTTAACAACATTTAATAATTTATTTATTAATTGAGAAAAGAGAGTAAACGGTTGCGGGATTAATAGTGAAGTAAATAGAGCGAAGCCCATATATGTAAGAACATAAATATGGGCTTTAAATTTTGAAAATTAAATAAACAGTTCTTTTACTTGCTCTGGTGGACGGCCTAAACGGGCTTTATTACCGACAACCACAATAGGGCGTTCAATAAGTTTAGGGTTTTCATGCATTGCTTGAATTAATGCATCTTGTGATGTTTCATCAGCCAGTTTTAGCGTTTTATAAATTTCTTCTTTTGTGCGCATTAACTCTCTTGCATCATTAAAACCTAATGCTTTGAGCAGTGTTTTAAGCTCCGTTACTGAAGGTGCTGTATCTAGATAGTGAATAACATTAGGCGTTATTTGCATTTCTTCGAGTAAATGTAAGGTTTCACGGCTTTTTGAACAGCGTGGATTATGATAAATCGTCACTTTTTTGGTCATGATTGTCCCTTATTTAAATTGGCTGTCTCTTTGCTGAATTTTTCTTAATTGGTCTATGCGAGCATCAAAGCGAGCTTGATCATTGCTACCCAGCTTAACTTGTCTGCTTGCATCACCTAAGTAACGGATCGCTGTTTCAAAGTCACCTCTGAGTGCTAAATCTTCCGCATAAGCAGCTAATTCATGAGCTCTATCACCTTGTTTGGCTGAATTTTCTGCCATTAATTGCCAGCCGATAGGATCGTTTGGGTTATCAAAGGTATAACGATAAAGTAGGCGATTAGCTTCGTTATATTGCTTATTATGCATATATGAGTTCGCTAAGTTGGCAATAAGGACATTGTTATTGGGCCTTTGCTTTAATGCGAGTTGTAATCTTGCAACCGCATCACCTGCACGGTTTTGTTCTAAATCGATATCTGTCATGGCATCAATAAGCCAAATATTGTTAGGTTCTTTTTCTAACATCGGAGTGAGCAATTTTCTTGCGTCATCAAATTTGCGATCACGAGAATAGAGCAGTATTAGCGCATAATTTGCGGCTGACTTTTCAAGAGCAGTACCTTGCTTAAACTGATCAAGTATCGTTTGTAATGCATTCTCTGATGTTGGGTTTTTCGTCAGCATGGTTAATACACGCATTTTAGCAAACAGAAAGTCAGCTGACTGTGGAACCTGCCGAGCAGGAAATTGACTGGCTCGGCTTCTTGCATCGGATAAACGGCTATCAGGTAAGGGGTGCGTTAATAACATTTCAGGCGGTTTAGAGCTATATCGTACTTGGTCAGCAAGAATTTGCATAAAGTCAGGCATCCCTTTGGGATCAAATCCTGCTCGATAGAGTGTCTGTATTCCGATACGGTCTGCTTCTTGCTCGTTCATTTGTGTGAATGTGATCATATTTTGCTGCATACCCGCCATACTTCCCGTAAAGGTTGCAAGACCTGCATTCGGGTTTGCCATAAATATCAAAATAGAACCTAATACACCTGCAAGAGCAAGAGGTGTTGTTTTAGCCTGATCTTCAAGCATTCTCGCTAGATGTCGTTGAGTAACGTGTGTGATTTCGTGAGCCATAACAGAAGCTAATTCGCTTTCTGTTTGGCTATATCGAAAGAGGGCAGAATGCAAAACAATGTTTCCCCCAAAATAAGCAAAGGCGTTAATATTGGGGTTGTTAACTAAGTAGAAGTGAAAAGGGGTTTTGACTGAGCTGGCGTTAGAAACCAGTTTTTGTCCCAAATTATTAATATAGTTAGAGAGTAATGGGTCAAAAACTAATGGTGCACTATTTCGCAGTTGGCGAGTATAGTAATCACCCATAGCAATTTCTTGATTGATGCTTAATGTTGAACCTGCGGTCGTTCCCATATCAGGTAAAGAGTCTTCAATATCAATCGCAGCATTCGCTGGCACTACTGATGTTGATAGCAACGCAGAAACAAGAAGCGCGACTAAGGGTTTTTTAAGTCTGAGTTTCATACAACTGTATCCTGATGGCTATCTTAACGAATAATTAATAATTAATGATGTATGATAGCAAAACCTAACGTAAAATCTGTCAAAAGATTATTGCTTATGTAAATGAATACATATAGCTCTATTGTTCTGATTATTATAAAGGATCTTTATTTTCATGCTGGACTTGCTTGTTCAATGGTACAAACGCCGATTTGCTGATCCACAAGTTATCGCCCTTGTGGTCATTTTGATTGCCGGCTTTTCAATTCTGTATTTTTTCAGTGGCATACTTGCTCCTTTATTGGTGGCAATTGTGCTTGCTTATCTTTTAGAGTGGCCAACTCATTTACTTGAAAAATTAGGATGTGCCCGTATATGGGCAGTATCGATAATTCTGACACTCTTTATCGGTATTAGTGCCATTGTTATTTTGATTTTAGCGCCAACGGTGTGGCAACAAGGGATGACGCTGATTTCAGATATCCCAAATATGATCAATAAGTTCAATGCATTTGCACATGAATTACCCGATCGCTTCCCTGCATTAATGGATGCCGGCATCGTTGATATGATGGCAGAAAATTTACGCAGCAAGTTCTCAACGGTGGCTGAATCTGTATTAAAAGTATCTTTAGCTTCGTTAATCGGAATTATTACACTGTCGATTTATCTTATTCTTGTTCCTTTAATGACTTTCTTCTTACTTAAAGATAAGCAACAGATGCTTAATGCGGTTCGTCGTGTTTTGCCGAAAAACAGAATATTGGCAGCACAAGTTTGGATTGAAGTTAATCAGCAAATTACCAATTATATTCGCGGTAAAGTCACTGAAATGATAATTGTGGGTATTTTCACTTATTTTGTATTTGCTTTCTTTGACTTACGCTACTCTGTATTACTTGCTGTTATTGTCGGTGTTTCTGTTTTAGTTCCTTACGTTGGTGCTGTTTTAGCAACGATCCCAGTTATTGTGATTGCATTATCGCAGTGGGGATTAGGCTCTGATTTCTGGGCGTTATTTATCGCTTATCTTGTTGTTCAAGGATTAGATAGTAATTTATTAGTACCAATTCTGTATTCTGAAGCCGTAAATATGCACCCGTTAGTCATTATATTATCAGTGATTATATTCGGTGGAATGTGGGGATTTTGGGGCGTTTTCTTTGCTATTCCATTAGCAACGCTGATAAAAGCAGTATTGCATGCATTACCCGATGAAATTGCGAATGAGCAAAATATAAAGAAAAGCTAAGTACCTCATTGAATATATTAATAAAAAACAGATAAAAAAACAGACAGTGTAAGCTGTCTGTTATCTTATCAATTCGAAGTATTAATTATGGATGTTGAGCGAGATAGTCGAGAACGACTTGATGGTGGTTACTGGTTTTAAAGTTATCAAATACGTGTTCGATAACACCATTTTTATCAATTAAGAATGTTGTACGATGAATACCATCGTAAGTTTTTCCCATAAATTGCTTTTCTCCCCAGATACCAAACTCTTCTGCGATCTTATGATCTTCATCTGAAAGCAACGTAAAATTTAACATCTCTTTTTCAGCGAAACGGGAAAGTTTTTCTGATTTATCTGTACTGATACCTAATACTTCAACTTTGGCTTTTTTTAGTGCATCCATTTCATCACGTAAGCCACAAGCTTGGGTTGTACAACCTGGTGTCATTGCTTTAGGGTAAAAATAAACGAGCACACGTTGGCCAGCGAAATCAGATAAATTAATCGTTTCTCCATCTTGGTCGGGCAGACTGAATTGAGGCGCCTTTTCACCGGCTTTTAATGGGTTCATTAGGTCATTCTCCATTTTTTACTGTTTCATCATCAGACTATTTACGATACTTATTGTGCCTTGAGCGTTCAGCTCTGTACATAATTGATTAAATTTCTCATTAATAACAATACCATGATCATCTAATGGATTATGCGCCGTAATCTGTATTTCTAAACGGGCAGGTGAGCCATCTTCTGATGGATGTGTTTTAGATATTAATTCAGCAAGATTAAAATTATGTTGGCTAAATAGATTAGTAAAGCGTTCTACAATACCGGGCGCATCTTCAATATCAACTTTCGCTGCAATTGTTGAAGGATAGGTAATTGGTGCACCATTGGTCGTTCTTTTCATTACGGTCAATAAATCCAGTTCGGCACTTTTAATGGGCAACAACGCTTCTAACTGTGCAATAGCGTTCCAGCCACCTGAAAGTAGCATGATAAACGTAAACTCTTGACCAAACATCGCAAGTCGGCTGTCCTCGATATTACATCCGCATTGGCTGACTAATTGTGTAATGGTATCAACAATACCAGGACGGTCAGCACCTAATGCAGTAATGACGAGAAAATGTTTATCAGGTATGGGCAAAATAAGGTTCCTTTTGACTTTCAGTTTATTCTTAACAGGTAAACACAAATTTCGATTTCTGCCAAGATCCCTTGTTCACTATCTTCAATTATTATATCTCTTTAATTCATATCAAAGAATATTAGCAAATTTCATTAGAAACCTAGAGTTAAGTAGTTTTCAATAGAGCAATGAATGAGTACCATTGAGTATACGTCTATCTCGGAGCAATGATTATGGTGAATAACGAATTTAATTTTACAGGCAGTATGGTGGCATTGGTGACACCAATGGATGCAAAAGGCAACGTTGACCGGGTTAGTTTACGTAAATTAGTTGATTATCATGTTAAGGCAGGCAGTGCTGCAATTGTTTCTGTCGGTACAACTGGAGAATCTGCAACATTAGGTCATGACGAGCATGTTGATGTCGTTTTAATGACATTAGATATGGCTGATGGGCGTATTCCTGTCATTGCCGGTACGGGCGCTAATGCAACATCTGAAGCAGTCTGGTTTACACAACAGTTTGAAAATAAAGGTATTGCAGGTTGTTTAAGTGTAACGCCATATTATAATAAACCTTCACAAGAAGGGTTATATCAGCACTTTAAAGCGATTTCTGAAAGCACCGAGTTACCACAAATCCTGTATAATGTACCGGGTCGTACTGGATGCGATTTATTGCCTGTAACTGTTGCACGTTTAGCCAAGTTGGATAATATTGTGGCAATTAAAGAGGCGACAGGGAACTTAAGTCGTGTTAGTCAAATCCAAGAGTTGGTTAATGATGATAGTTTTATCTTATTAAGTGGTGATGACGCATCATCATTAGACTTTATGCAACTTGGCGGTCAGGGTGTTATTTCGGTTACTGCTAACGTTGCTGCGTCAGAGATGGTAGAATTATGTCGATTAGCAAATGCGGGTGAGTTTGCGAAAGCGCGTGAACTTAACCGACGTCTGATGGACTTACATCATCAGTTATTTGTTGAACCTAATCCAATCCCAGCTAAATGGGCGTGTCAACGTATTGGATTGATTGAAGACGCCACATTGCGCTTACCTATGACTCCGTTGACATCATCAGGTCAGCAAATTGTTGAGAAAGCGCTGTTAACAGCGGGAATACTGTAAAACTTAGGGAATTTTAATGGCAACACTATTGCATAAATCAAAGATTATGAAAGTCGCGGGTCTGTCGCTGGTGGTCTTACTGGCAGCCTGTTCAAGTGATCAGCGCTATAAACGTCAGATCAGTGGTGATGAGTCTTATTTAGAGACAGCAGGGCTAAAGAATTTAGCGATTCCGGCGGGTATGGTGTTGCCTTTGCAAAATGGGGAATATGACATTCCAACCCCTAAAAGAACTGAACCTGTTGGTTTAGCGCTTGATATTCGTCCACCAACTCAAGCATTGAATCTATTAAGTGGTTCTCGTAGTGAAAATAATGCAGATAACAGCCGTTTGCTATTACCAAACTCACCTGAAAACACAACACTATATGAACAAGTTAGCTCTATCTTAAAAGAGAAAGGTATTGCGATTGTTAAAAGTGATGCTGGACAAAAAGAGCTCCATACTGATTGGATCACATGGTTACGTGCTGATGAAAACGTACCTTTCCAAACACGCCAGCGTTTAGTAATTGCTCAGTCAGGTAATGTTATTTCGTTAACAGTGACTAACGAAGGTTTACGCCAAGGCGAAACTGAAATGACTGATCCGGCTGAAGTGAAGCGTTATAATATTTTAATGCTTAACGAATTGGTTGATGGCTTAAACCGTATGCGTAATTTAAGCGAAAATACGGCAAGCAGCAACATACAAGGTATTATCGATGTCCAAAGCGGCAGTGATAATGCTGGCCTTCCAGTGATCATCGTTCGTGCACCATTTGATGTGGTTTGGGATAGATTACCTATTGCATTAGAAAGTGTTGGTATGAAGATGGGCGATCGCACACGTTCTAAAGGTTCAATTGAAGTAACCTATAAAGGAATGAGCAGTGCAAACTGGAGTGCGTTAGGTGTTGATAGACCAACTGTTGAAGAAGCGGATTATAAATTACAAGTCGGCGATTTAAATAACCGAAGTAGTTTACAATTTATCAGTGATAAAGGTAAACCATTAACACAATCACAAAATGATCAAATGGTTGCTGCACTGAAAGCTGCTTTCAGTAAGCCTGTAAAATAAGTATTCTTCTTTAAAAATATGAGAAGCCGCACAATATATGTTGTGCGGCTTTTTTTATGATCTTAACTTAATTGTATTAATTTAAATTAAACATCATTAATTGAATGCTCTTTTAATGATAGGGTTTAATTTAAATTTATTAATAATATTAATCTTAATGCAATACGCTTAATTTTATGCAATATTGCGTCAATTCTTATTCTTAAATAAAAATAACAAAGCATTCTCTGACTATATGAAGGAGTATTTATGAGTGCAGGTGATATGATTATTCACTTGATATTAAGTGGGATACTTATTGTAGGTGTTTATCAATTTTATTTTTTTACTCAACGATATACATTGAGAGAAGTGAAAATTATTAATTCACCGATTGATGAAAAGATCCCTTTCTGGCCATGGTGGTCATGGATCTATAGCTTTTTATATTATCCTGCAATTTTATATCTCAATTGGATCATTCAAGACTCAAGACAATTTATTATGATTGTTTTTAGTTATATTGTTTTGTTAGTTATGCAAATGTTTTTCTTTGTTGTGTTCCCTGTTGCAACCCCAGCACATTGGCGTACCTTAAACCCAGGAAAAACAGCGTCAGAGAAATTTCTTAAGTTTGTTCAGTATTTTGATGATTCCTCAAACTGCTTCCCAAGTATGCACGTTTCTGTTGCAACACTCACAGCGTGTCTTGCTTATGCAACTTTAGGACCATGGGTTTTCTTATTCCCATTATTTATTGCATTATCTTGCATGTTTACAAAACAACATTACTTAATTGATTTACCTGCCGGCGCTTTATTAGGTTGGTTTGCTTATGAGATCTACTGTTTTATTATTTAATAAAGCATTATGTTATTACGAGATAACATGAATTTTTTTAATATAAAAATAGATAAGAGATAAATCATTAAAACTTGTTAATGCTAATATTGATAACCAGATTAATTTTCAATAAAAAGAAATTAATCTGGTTTTTTTATTATTGATTACTCAAAATAGATGTAATCTGAAACAGATCTAAGGTCTATTAAGAATATCATCTGAAAATAGAAATAATAAGGTGATATAATCTATAATTATTCTTATTCTGACTTTTTATATTTTATATATCCTAATTTTACTAAACCACTCTTTATATTGATTATGATAACTTTAGTTATTAGCGCAGTTATTCAATAGAATTAATTGAAATATGATTTCTAATTATGGTGTGGTTTTCAACAAAAAAACGTTGTGAGCAATGCGTTGTCGCTGAGATTTTTTAGTGATAGTACTCACGTTTTAAAAGCTTTTTTATCTAATCTAGAGTAGAGTATGGGAAGCAAATTTCTTGTTAAACCTATCACATCTTTGGAGTGTGTCAGATGCAGAAAAAAGCTGAGTTGTATCGTGGAAAAGCCAAAACGGTCTACGCCACTGAATCTTCTGATTTTCTTATCCTTGAATTCAGAAATGATACATCAGCGTTAGATGGCCAACGTATTGAACAGTTTGATCGTAAAGGAATGGTAAATAACAAATTTAACCATTTCATTATGAATAAACTGGAAGAAGCGGGTATCCCAACGCAGATGGAACGTTTGCTTTCTGATAATGAAGTGCTAGTAAAAAAACTCGATATGGTACCTGTTGAATGCGTTATCCGTAATCGTGCAGCGGGATCATTAGTCAAACGTTTAGGTATCGAAGAAGGTACACTTTTAAATCCACCAATCTTTGATTTATTCTTGAAAGATGATGCTCGTCATGATCCTATGGTCAATGAATCTTATTGTGAAACCTTTGGTTGGGTGTCTAAAGAAAACCTCGCAGAAATGAAACGTTTGAGTTATAAAGCAAACGATGTCCTTAGCGAACTCTTTGATAAAGCAGGACTTATTTTAGTCGATTTTAAACTTGAGTTTGGTCTATTTCATGGCAAAGTTGTATTAGGAGATGAATTCTCTCCTGATGGAAGCCGTCTATGGGATAAAAACACCTTAGATAAAATGGATAAAGACCGTTTCCGTCAAAGCTTAGGCGGATTAATTGAAGCATACGAAGAAGTTGCACGTCGAATCGGTGTTTCTTTAGACTAAATACGCAAACGATTACGTCAAGTTAAACAAGATGTAATTAGAAAAGGTCAGCTTAAAAGCTGACCTTTTGTTTTAAATATCACGTTTTAAATGAAAATGTATTAAAGAACATAATTAAGCAACTATACAGATAGCTTGATTGAATTATGTTTAATAATAAGAAAATTTATCGTAATCCTAAGCTTTCTAATAATTGTTTAATCTCATTATTAAGCGCAAGGCTATCAATATATTGATTAATCAGAGGTGCAGGCTGGATAAGCGCATACTTGCACAAAAATATAAGGAAATAACCCACATAAATATCAGCGGCAGTCAGATTTTTACCACAAAGATAAGGTTTGGCGCTGGCTAAGCCCGTTTCTAAGCAATGAAAAGCGCGTTCAAAAGAACCAAAACCAGATGATTTTTGCTGTTCTTCATTAAGTTCAATACCAAGCTCTTTCACCGTAAATGCAGATTCAATAGGGCCTGCTGTAAAAAAGAACCAACGATAATAAGCAGCACGCTCAGGTGAATTAAGGGCAGGAGCAAATCCTTTTTCAATAAACTTATCTGCTAAATAAGCACAAATTGCCGCTGTCTCTGTAACAACGGTTTCGCCATCGACTAATGCAGGAACTTTTGCCATCGGATTAATAGCAAGATATTCAGGGGTGCGCATTGGTTCGCCATATTCTAATTCAACACGCTGATAAGACACATCTAATATTTTTAAGAAAAGTTCAACGGTGTTACCGCGAGACATTGTATTAGTATAAAGAATAAGTTCACTCATAATGTTTCCTTACTGTGTTGATTAATATGAAGTTGTTTAAACTGAAACTATAGCTAAACAAAGAACAGCGAACAGCAAGGAAGATATTACGCAAACGGTGCGTCAGTTTTTGTCAGGAGCCTCTTTGAGGATCTCTTTTTTCCATCGAGAGAGTAAATAGTTTTTAGGGTAAGGCAAATTCTCACTTAATACTTCATAAGAGATAATTCTATCGAGCCTAAAATGGCGATAGCTTTGGCGTAGTTCACACCATGCAGCAATCACTTGTGAATCTTGAAAGTAACCCACAGCAATAGGCCAAATAATTCGAGTGCTTAATTGTTTTTGAGCATCTTTATAATCTATTTTGGCTTTTTTTTCTTCGCGTAAACTAAAACGCATATCTTTAGCAATGGTATGATCAACTTCAATAATTCGGTTAGTGGGAACAAACAATGTATTTTGTTCAAGCAATGTTTGATGCTGTGTTGTTATTACAGCATTGATTTTATTAATTGCCCGTAACGCCGAGTGACTTAACTCTTTATCTGTATTACTTTCTACCCAACGTAAACCTAAAATAAGTGCTTCAAGTTCATTAATATCAAAGGTTAATGGCGGTAGGAGTAAACCTGATTTTAGCTGATAACCTATACCTGCTTCACCCGTAATTTCAGCACCTTGATTACGTAAAGACTCAATATCACGATAAATAGATCTAACACTAATTTGTAATTTATCTGCTAATACCTCTGCCGTTATCGGATAGCGATTTTCTTTTAAAATCTGCAATAAAGTGAGTAAACGTTGAGTTCGAGTCATTAAATTATCTATTTATTAGTGAAGAAAAAATACAAAGGCAAGAAATAAGAATTCTATTATGAAATCGTTAAAAAAGCAGTTTTAATTCCTTATGATGCTTATTTTTTTCGTTGTGACAACGGGTACTAGCTTACTCTGATAGTCTCTATTATCTTGCTCTTAAAAAATAGGGAATAGAGATTGCAATTATTTGTTATTATCTCAAATCAAGTGATAAATTTGTTCATAATAAATCTAAAGTCGTCTATTTAAAATGTGGGGATAAGTTATGCGTTGGAATGATCGCCGAAGAAGTGACAATGTTGAAGATAGAAGAGGGCAATCTTCTCCCGCATCAGGCGGTGGCAATCTCCCATTAGGATTAATTGCACTTTTGTTACGCACTAAATATGGGTTTGTGGTTATTATTGTTTTAGTGATAGCCAGTTTTATGGGATTTGACTTTAACTCATTAACGGGTGAAACCGACCAATCGCCACAACGCAACGAACAACAAAGTGCCCTTTATAATGAAGCCGCAGATTTTAGTAGCGTCGTTTTAGCCAGTACAGAAGATTTTTGGCAAACTATTTTTGCACAAGCAGGCAAACAATATAGCTATCCTAAACTTGTTTTATATACCAACAGCACCACAACGCAATGCGGTACAGGTACAAAAATAATGGGACCTTTTTATTGTCCCGCGGATAGAAAGATTTATCTCGATCTCTCTTTTTATAATGAAATGAAACATAGCCTAGGTGGTGGCGGTGAATTTGCTCAAGGTTATGTGATTTCACATGAAGTAGGGCACCATGTTCAGCATTTATTAGGTATCACTAATCAAATGCGTGAAAAACAACAAATGGCGCGTTCAAAAGCAGAGGCAAATCGTTTATCTGTAAAATTAGAGTTGCAAGCAGACTGTTTTGCTGGAATGTGGGGACATTTTATTGCAGGTGAAGGTCGTATTGATGAAAGCGATTTATTAACCGCGATCAAAACGGCGCAAGCGATAGGTGATGACAAGTTACAGAAACAACAGCAAGGTTATGTAGTGCCCGATAGTTTTACACACGGCACAGCAGAACAGCGCAAGACTTGGTTTATGAGAGGCTATAACAGTGGCAGTATTAAATCTTGCGATACATTTGCTTCTTCGTCTTTGAACTAATACCATTTGTCGGTAAATAAAAGATAATTAACGCTATAAAGAGAAAGGTTTAGGAACAAACATGAGTAACGTTGATCCCTCACTATTAATTTTGCTGGTTCTCGCAGGACTTGGCATTATTAGTCATAATATGACTGTAACGTTAGCAATGCTTGCTTTGCTAGTGATTAAAATCACACCTCTAAATCAATATTTTCCTGTTGTTGAAAAATATGGCATGACTATCGGGATCTTAATTTTGACCATTGGGGTAATGACACCCATAGCAACAGGACGTATTTCAGGGCAAGAAGTTCTTAACTCATTTTTAAACTGGAAATCATTACTAGCAATTGCGATAGGTATCGCGGTTTCTTGGTTAGGCGCACGGGGCGTTTCTCTAATGAATAACCAGCCTTCAACGGTTGCTGGCTTATTAGTGGGAACAGTCATTGGTGTCGCACTTTTCCGAGGTGTGCCTGTTGGGCCATTAATTGCAGCTGGTATTCTTTCATTGTTAATCGGTAAATCCTAGCTGTGCCATTGTCTCATTTACATCAATATCAGCAAAAATTAGCTCAATTAGGGCAACGCCAGTTACTGCTATTAGCGGGTGAACCAGCATGGCAAACGGCACAGATCCAGCAAATTACTCAATTATGCCAAGGTGATTGGGTCACTATTTCTTTCAATCAACCCCATGCTATTTTACCTGAACAAGCTATTCGCCTATTGGGGCGTGAGTTCCTACATGCGGTTTTTGATGCTAATGAAGGATTTAATACTGATGCTTTAGCCATGTTAACGGGCACATTAAAAGCAGGTAGTGTATTGATTTTGTGCTTGCCTGATATTGAACGTTGGGACAGTTATACCGATAACGATAGTCAGCGATGGAATGATGCTCAAGGTGTACTTTCAACACCAAATTTTATGGCATGGCTAAAAAACATCACTTTAGGTGATGACAAAGCAATTGTCTGGCAACAATCAACGCCATTTCAATTACCCAAATTGATTGAAAAGGCTAAACCTTGGGCACTTCCACAAGGTAAACCAACCGCAGAACAGCAAGTAATTTTAGATAATTTGCTATTATCGACATCGGGTATTTGGAGTGTTATTGCACCAAGAGGCAGAGGAAAGTCAGCGCTGGCGGGAATGTTTATCGAACAATATCAAGGAAATGTGCTGGTATGTGCACCTGCTAAAAATAGTACAGATGTTTTATCTTCACACACCAATAAAGCTATTTCATTTTACTCTCCTGATAATTTATTAGCGCTGTGTATAAATAACGAAATTCAAAGTGATTGGCTAATTATTGATGAGGCTGCTTCTTTGCCTATTGCACAACTAGAAGTGCTGTGTGGTTATTTCCCTAATGTCTTAATGACAACCACAGTACAAGGCTATGAAGGAACAGGGCGAGGTTTTATGCTGAAATTAGGAGATAACATTCCTAATTTGCATACCTATCAATTACAAACACCAATTCGTTGGGCTAAAGATTGTCCATTAGAAAATTGGCTTAATCAATTGTTATTGCTTGATGAGCTTGAGTCTGATTTTGAGCGTCAAAAACAAGGTGAAGTCGATATCCACCAGCTTCAAGGAAATTGGCATAACAATATTTCACAACTACATGATTTTTATCAGTTACTTACTAGTGCGCATTATCGAACAACGCCACTT
Source organism: Proteus sp. PR00208 (assembly GCF_016238545.1). Taxonomy (NCBI): domain Bacteria; kingdom Pseudomonadati; phylum Pseudomonadota; class Gammaproteobacteria; order Enterobacterales; family Morganellaceae; genus Proteus; species Proteus sp. PR00208. Next base: position 29,980 of record NZ_JAEHQE010000012.1, read on the forward strand.
GATCTACGGCGTTTACTTGATGGTCAAAAACAGCGTTATTGGTCAGCATCAATCAATAAAAAAATCGTGGGTGCTGTGTGGTGTATCGAAGAAGGAGGATTACCTTTCGAACTTGCTTATGATGTCTGGCTAGGTACTCGTAGGCCAAGAGGTAATTTGGTTGCTCAATCATTAGTAACTTATGGTTTAACACCCGATGCAATGTGTTTGAACTCATTGCGTATTAGCCGCATTGCTGTTTTACCTCAATATCGACGCCAAAAAATTGCCGCAACTTTAATTGCTAATATTGTAAAAGAGAGTCAAAAACAGGCTATTGATTATCTTTCGATGAGCTTTGGTTATACCGAAGTGTTAGCACAGTTTTGGATGCAATGTGGCTTTCAAATAGTGCGCTTAGGGGTACATAAAGAGGCAAGCAGTGGATGCTACGCTGCAATGGCAATTTATCCACTAACAGAAAAAGGCGAACAGTTATTACGCTCGTCTTTACGCGCTTTTGCTTTGCAATATCCGCAGATAGAACAGCAAACCAAGCTCTGCTTAGCGGATAATTTAATACCAAATCATGTTGCTACATCACAAGACCGTTGGTTAGTGATGGCGGGTTTTGCATTTGCTCATCGTCCCGCACTTACTGTTTATGAGAGTGTTGCTAATTTTTTAGTAGGTTATGAGCAACACTATCCGTTATTAGTGGCTTTTTTTGTAGACAATAAGTCACTCGAGCAGTGTGTGGCTGAGTTTTCTTTATCAGGAAAAAAAGTCTTAACTAAGCAATTAAGAGAGCAATGTGCGCAATTAATGGCTGAAAAAGATCCTCAATTAACATCGCGTTATCAACAGTGGCTAGCTACTTATTCTCATCCTTCTTGTTTTGATTTTGTTTAGGCCAATCATCTTCATCATCCCATTTATCATTAAAATCACGATGTGGAGGCAACTTTCGCTTATTTTTAAGAAATTGCTTGGGATCGATTTTGTTCATATCTTTAATAGCGTTAATGATAATTCCTACTAAAAGAATTAAAATTACCCACCAATAGTCAGCAATCCAGTGCATAAATAAGCCTTATATTTTAAAATTGTTGTTGAGAATGAGGATCTTTTTTATTTACTCTATAAAATAACGCAATAAAGCATAGGTTGGAAAAGCACAGCATGAAACGGATATTATTGATTATAGCAGGTTGGTTATGTGTTGGATTAGCTACATTAGGTGTTATTTTGCCTGTGTTACCCACTACACCTTTCTTATTGCTTGCTGCATGGTGTTTTTCTCGTTCGTCGAAGCGCTTCCATTATTGGTTACTTTATCGCTCTTGGTTTGGTCCTTATTTACGATATTGGCAAACTTATCACGCTATGCCTAAAGGGGCGAAACCTAAAGCAATCTTAGTGATCTTAATTACCTTTGCGATTTCACTGTGGCTAGTGTCTATGCTTTGGGTCAGAATATTATTGCTGATAATCTTAGTGTGTTTGTTGATATTTATGTGGAGACTTCCTGTTAATGATCAACAAGAAGTCCCATGTGAAAAATAACGTTACTCAGGCAAAACAATGTAACGTGCAAATATTTCGTCAAGATTAGCTAACAGCCACTGTTTACCATAAATATTCTCTTCTTCTAACACAGATTTTAGAATATCAGGCGTATAAGCAAGAGAAGCTTCATGGGAAAGAGGCCAATAACTGATATGCCATGGCTCGTAAGCAATATCGCTCTCTTTATGAGTAAAAGGGCGATAAAAGTCATACGCTGACATATTCTCTGTTAACCATTCATTAAGCTCTGCAAAATAGCCACCATCTTCGTATTCCCAAGGTTCTAATTGTAATGATTGCCCTTCAGGTAAACGAAAAGGATCGTAAATATCAATCTCAGTGCCCCAATGGTGGCGACTTGCACCAGGCAATGCTGACCATTTTAAAATAGCGATACAGCGCTCACCATCTGATAATGCATGAATATCTATTGGCTGGCTTTGTGCATCTAAAACAGGGCGAGTACCTTCAAACTTTCCATTCCATATAGCTAATTGGCGATTAAAATCACGAAAAGAGCTGGCTGGCATTAATTTAAAGCCTGCTTTTGTGGCTTGTTGTTGTAATGCTAAAAAAGCTTTAGTGGCATTAAATTGTAAGCGATGCTGACCAGATAAAGTGACTAAATGATCAGTAGAACGGCCAGTTAGCATTAAAGGCGTTATCATAAAATAAGTTGCTCCATAACCCGCTGATAAATTCGGCTAAGCTGTTGTAAATCTGCCGCATTAACACACTCATTAACTTTATGAATTGTTGCATTAACAGGGCCTAATTCGACAACTTGCGCGCCCATTTGGGCAATAAATCGACCATCAGAAGTGCCTCCACTGGTGGAAAGCTCTGGCTCTAAATTGGTGTAATGCTTAACGGAGTAACGGACAGCTTCAAGTAATTTACCTTGCCCAGTAATAAAAGGCTGACCAGATAAAGACCATTCCAACTGATAGCGAAGTTGATGCTTTTGTAGTAACGCTTCTGTACGTTGGCGAATTTCTTCATCTGTAATGGCAGTACTAAAGCGGAAATTAAATTGAATAAGCAGCTCACCGGGGATCACATTATTGCTGCCTGTACCTGCATGGATATTAGCAATTTGCATTGTGGTTGCTGGGAAAAACTCGTTACCTTCATCCCAAACAGTATTAACGAGCTCTTGGATAAAAGGGGAGGCAAGATGAATAGGATTTTCTGCAAGGTGAGGGTAAGCGACATGACCTTGCACACCTTGAATAATTAAATTTGCTGTTATTGAGCCTCGACGACCATTTTTTACCATATCGCCTAAATGATGTTGGCTTGAAGGCTCACCCACAAGGCAATAGTCGAGACGTTCGCCACGTGACATTAACGATTGTACGACTTTAACTGTGCCGTCTGCGGCTTTGGCTTCTTCATCCGATGTAATTAAAAAGGCTAGTCGTCCACGGTGATCAGGATAAGAGCGAACAAAACGTTCAGCAGCGACAATCATGGCGGCAAGCGAGCCTTTCATATCCGCCGCACCGCGTCCATATAACATACCATCACGAATAGATGGTTCAAAAGGCGGGTTATCCCACAAATCAAGATCACCTGTTGGTACAACATCAGTATGACCAGCAAAAGCTAGTGTTTCGCCTTCACCACCACGACAAGCCCAGAGATTTTCAGTTTCACCAAAAGGCATTCTTTCAATCGTAAAACCAAGAGGGGCAAGCCTATCGATAATCAGTTGCTGACAACCTTGATCATCAGGGCTGATTGAGGGACGCGAAATCAGTTGTTGTGCAAGCTCAATAACAGGACAGGACATAAAAATTAGGCTCCTGTAAAGGACGAATAATCATTGACATCAAAACCAACAACAAAGCGGTTGTCTGATGACACAAGAATAGGGCGTTTAATGATCGCGGGTTTATCTAACATAAGTGAGATTGCAGAGGTAACATCAGTGATTGCGTTTTTTTCTTCATCAGATAATTGACGCCAAGTTGTTCCTCTTTTATTCACAAGTGTCTGCCAATCTAAATTTTCTGTAAAGGTGCGTAATAATGCTTCCGTCAAACCCTCTTTGCGGTAATCATGAAACGTGTAGGGAACATGATTATCATCTAGCCATTTACGTGCTTTTTTGATTGTATCGCAATTTTTTATGCCGTACATGGTATATGTCAGGTTTGTCGTGGACATGATATTTTCCTTATATGACAATACGTAATATTAGTATTGATGAGAATGAGTGTTATACAATTCCAAAATAACAGCTTTTGTTGTAGTGAAAAATCCTATTTACATTATAAAATATATCGGATATTAAACTGTCACGTTAGTGTAACGAATTGTGTAGCGTAGAGTAATACAAATACGAATAAAGATTTCCGTTGGTAAAAGAGAATATGAAAAGTATTTCACTGAGTCTTATATTGCTTTTACTTTCTTCTTTTAGCTGGGCAGATGAAGAAAATGACAGTCAAAAAGTTGATGAGTATAAAATAGCCTTAGAGGCTTTTTTTAACAGTGATTATTTATTGTGTTTGGGCGAAGGGAAATGGCCTGTGTACAGCAATGAAGATGATGCACCTTGGGTGCTAGAAAGAATGCATGCATTAGTTGAGGCAGGATTGATTGAACAAACCGCAAATGGAGAAGAATGGGTGTTCAATCTCAGTGAAAAAGGGCGCAGAGCATGGCAACCTTATCAAGACTTCTGTTATGGTCACCTGTTCATTAGCCAAATTAAAGAGATCCAACCGATAGGATCAGGCAAAAGTAAAATTTATTTTTATTATGGTGTAAAAGGTATTCCTTCATGGGCAACCAATGAAGAAATACAATCCGCTTTTAGCGAACTTGATATTGTGATTAATGGAATAAATCGAGAGCTGTACCAGTTAAATATCGAAAAATTACCAGATAACCATTTTAAAGTATTAAGTTATCCAGTTCCTATTGAGTAGAGATGATTTAATATAGCACTAAGCAGAATATTCAATAATAGCTCTGATTACCCCGACCCTGTGTCGGGGTAAAGCGTTTAGTACTGATGCTTAATAAGAATAAGACTGGCAGCTAAACGAGAAGTGACTTGCAGTTTCTTTAAAATATTACGAATGTGGACTTTCACTGTTTCTTCAGAAATAAATAAATTCTCAGCAATTTGTTTATTTTTCATTCCAGCAGACACTTCATGAAGAACATCCAACTCTCTTTTAGTCAATGCTGAAAGTGGATCAGAATAGTTTTGCCTAAGTTGAATATATTGCCACACTCGCTCACTATAAACAGGATGCCCAACAGCTGCTTTGCGTAGGCTAAGTAATAGCATGTCTAACTCACACTCTTTTAAAAGATAACCGTTTGCGCCAGCATCCAACGCAGCGTAAACATCATTACGTGAATCAGAAACGGATAAAACAAGAACATAAGATGTTAAACCAGAGCGACGAAGTGTTCGAATAATATCGATACCTGAACGCCCTTGTAGATTTAAATCCATCATAATTAAGTCTGGATTTAACTGTTTTGCAGCGGTTACAGCCTCTTGAGCATTGCCACTTTCGCTTACTACGACAAAGTCCTTGTCTTTTTCTAACAATAGCCGTAATCCATATCTCATGATAGGGTGATCATCCACTATCATAATTGAGTAGCTAGGCATAACCCCTCTCCCTAAAAAAAAATAATAATGTGCGTAATCTTTCCAATAGCAGAAAATAAAAAAGTAAATTCCAAATGAGGAATAAAAATTAGAATCAGACATCTTATTAAAACAATAAGAAAATAAAATTGACGGTTCGCAATATTACACCAATTATTGTTACGGGTAAAAAAGAAAATAACCAAAACGACTAACAAAAAATCTAATTCTATAAAATCTTTATAGTTACAATGAGTTGTGCAGAGATAAGGCTATTTAAAAAATAATCAAAAAGTGAAAATAGTTATTGTTTTTTTAAACAATATAAAAAAATTAATTATTTTAAATGTTAATTTAATATCTGGTAAATAATAAACAAATATTGTCTTTTTTCTGTTCGAGTTTATTACACCGGTGAAATTAAATAGTGTTAATAATATACCTATAACTAGGTATTAATTGTTTATAATAAATCTTGTTTACTAATTTGAAAAAAGTGTCGGAGCCGTCATGATTTAACGCTCCATTACCATTATACTAACGAAGCCCTTACCCTATTGATACAAAGGATATGAAGATGGAAGACAAATTAAAACAAAGCGCTCTAGATTTTCATGAATTTCCCGTACCTGGCAAAATCACAGTAACACCAACAAAACCACTCATAACCCAACGTGATTTAGCATTAGCTTATTCACCAGGCGTCGCCGCTCCTTGTTTAGAAATTGCAGCAGATCCTCTTGCTGCTTATCGCTACACAGCCAAAGGTAACCTTGTCGCGGTGATTTCAAATGGTACTGCGGTACTTGGACTTGGAAATATCGGTGCCTTAGCAGGTAAGCCTGTAATGGAAGGTAAAGGCGTTTTGTTTAAGAAGTTTTCTGGCGTTGATGTTTTTGACATTGAAGTTAATGAGACAGATCCTGACAAACTCGTTGATATTATCGCATCATTAGAGCCAACATTTGGTGGTATTAACCTCGAAGATATTAAAGCACCAGAGTGTTTCTATATTGAGAAAAAACTGCGTGAGAAAATGAACATTCCTGTATTCCATGATGATCAGCATGGTACAGCGATTATCTCTACAGCCGCAATTCTCAATGGCTTGCGTATTATTAAAAAAGAAATTAGTAAAGTAAAATTAGTGGTATCAGGAGCAGGTGCCGCGTCTATTGCTTGTATGAACTTATTAGTTGCTTTAGGGCTAACACGCGAAAACATCACTGTATGTGACTCTAAAGGGGTTATCTACCGTGGACGTGAAGCTAATATGGCAGAAACCAAAGCTGCTTATGCAATCGAAGATAACGGTACTCGTACATTAGATGACGTTATTAATAATGCTGATATTTTCTTAGGTTGCTCAGGACCTGGCGTATTAACGCAAGAAATGGTCAAGAAAATGGCTCGCGATCCACTTATTCTCGCGCTTGCAAACCCAGAACCTGAAATTTTACCGCCGTTAGTAAAAGCTGTACGTTCAGATGCGATTATCTGTACAGGGCGTTCTGACTACCCAAATCAGGTTAATAACGTATTGTGTTTCCCATTCATCTTCCGTGGCGCATTAGACGTTGGTGCGACAGCAATTAATGAAGAGATGAAACTCGCTTGTGTTCATGCTATTGCAGAATTAGCACTCGCGGAACAAAACGAAGAAGTTGCTTCTGCCTATGGTGATCAGGAACTCTCTTTTGGTCCTGAATACATTATTCCGAAACCGTTTGATCCACGTTTGATTGTGAAAATTGCGCCAGCAGTTGCAAAAGCGGCGATGGATTCAGGTGTTGCAACACGTCCAATTGAAGATTTCTCTGCTTATATTGAACACCTTAATGAGTTTGTTTATAAAACGAACTTATTTATGAAACCTATTTTCTCGCAAGCGAAAAAAGAGAAAAAACGCATTGTGTTAGCAGAAGGGGAAGAAAACCGCGTACTGCATGCAACACAAGAATTAGTAACATTAGGATTAGCCACTCCAATTTTAATTGGTCGTCCTAGTGTGATTGAAATGCGTATTCAGAAATTGGGTTTACACATTAAAGCTGGTAAAGACTTTGAGGTGGTGAATAATGAAAACGACCCACGTTTCAAAGAGTATTGGCAAGAATATCACCAAATCATGAAACGTCGCGGTGTATCACAAGAGCAAGCTCGCCGTGCAATGATTGGCAATCCAACACTTATTGGTGCCATTATGGTTCGCCGAGGTGAAGCAGATGGCCTGATTTGTGGTACTGTGGGTAGCTATTCTGAACATTTTGAAATCTACAAAAATGTGTTTGGCTTACGTGAAGGAATGGAAACCGCAGGAGCAATGAATGCTCTGCTATTGCCAAGTGGTAACACCTTTATTACAGACACTTACGTTAATGAAGATCCGACCGCAGAACAACTAGCCGATATTACGATTATGGCTGCTGATACTATTCGTCGCTTTGGTATCGAGCCAAAAGCAGCGCTGGTTTCTCGTTCAAGTTTCGGCTCATTTGATAGCCCATCTTCAATCAAACTCAGAAAAGCGTTAGAGATAATCAAGCAACGTGCACCTGAATTAGAGATTGATGGTGAAATGCATGCAGATGCAGCATTAGTAGAATCTATTCGCCGTGATGTGATGCCAGATAGTCCATTAAAAGGCGCTGCAAACCTATTAGTTATGCCAACAATGGAAGCTGCACGTATTAGCTATAACTTGCTGCGTGTGACAAGCTCTGATGGTGTGACAGTAGGACCAGTATTAATGGGTATTGCTAAACCTGCCCACATCTTGACGCCAATTGCATCAGTACGTCGTATCGTGAATATGGTGGCATTAGCTGTTGTGGAAGCTCAGGCACAATCTCAAAATTAATTGTTACTAATTAAATAATTCCATTCATAAAGCGCCTTTTATTGAAGTGACCCCCGATAGTTGGACAACCGATTATCGGGGGTTTTTTATGCTCATCAAATCAGCATAAAGAATGTTAAATACAAATTAATATAAGAATGATATTGATAATTATTAGCAACAATATTAACCTATGCGTCTAACTAAAGTAGGTATATATAACTAATAGGATGATTATGTTTTTCTCAATATCAAAAAGGATCTTACTACTAGTTTCATTAATAAGTCTTTCAGCATGTCATTCAATAGAAAAACAACCTGTATCAACCGTAGATCTGGCAATTATTCAGTCAGCAAACATCATTGATACTCAGACTGGGCAATCCATCACAGCAGACACACTGTTAACACGATTAGCAAGTCAATCACATGTGATTATTGGTGAAAAACATGACAATGCTTATCATCATGATATTGAATATTGGTTAATGACAGAGCTACCTAAAAAACGCCCTCAAGGAGCGGTTTTACTTGAGATGCTAACGCCAAGCCAGCAATCATTAGTGGATAACACAAAGAAACGTTATTCAGGATCTGAATATCTACGAGATGAGCGACTAATGGCTGCATTAAAATGGAATTCAGGTTGGCCTTGGAAATGGTATGGCAATATAGTTAAAGCAGGGCTAAGCGCTGATTATCCTTTATTAGCGGCAAATATTGATCGCAGTGAAATATCTAGTGCGTATAAAAATCCTCCTATTATTGATGGTGTGCATTCAACTGATACATCTGTTCGCCAACTTATTCAAAAAACAATTGAGCTTTCTCATGGCGGTGAGCTTGATAAAACACAAGCAGAAAAAATGACGGTTATTCAGCAATTGCGTGATCGTGCAATGGCTAAAAGTTTATTAGATGCTCCGACACCCGCTCTGTTAATTGCTGGCTCTTTTCATGCCACAAAAGTAATGGGTGTACCTTTACACGTTGCTGATCTAGCGCCGAATGAAAAAGTAACTGTGGTGATAATGACGGAAGAGGGAAGTGATGTGACTTCCGTTCATGCCGATTATCTTTGGATAACACCTGTCGCCTTACCTTAATTTATTGATAACACGAATATGCTTATTTCTTCTTGTATGGATCAAATGCCAAAATTTCAGCTTTGTAGTTCTAAAGCATTTATTTTGGCTCTCGGTGTACATGCTATTTTTGTCATGGCTTATTTTTATTTCAATAAAGAGAATACGGTACTTATACAAGAGCCAGAATTAGCTGTAATGATGAGCTTAAGTGAAAACGTCCAAGCACTCAGTGATGAAAAACAGGTTGTAGGCGTCGATCAACAATTGGCGGTAGCAAGTCAAAAAAAGGTAGAGCAAGATATTGCTGAAAAACAGCCTGATCTGATTGTGAATGAAAATGCAGATATTTTGCTCGAAAAGCCTAAAAAAAGAGTCAATGTAGAGCAAACAGCTAAAGTGACACCTATAACCTCTCCGGTAAAGCCCGCGCCTACTATTAGCGAAAATGTGTCTAGCCAATCAGCACCATCAAGCAGTCGCTCTGCGGCGAAACAGCAATCTAATGATGTTAGTGCAAATTATGATAGCGATTCAGATAGCACGGAAAGCGCATTAGCATTATGGCAAGCTAAAACAAAAGGGCATCTTAATCGCTATAAAGCCTATCCCGAAGAAGCTAAAAGTAAAGGTAGAACAGGGATTTCTAAAGTACGCTTTATTGTTGATGAACAAGGTTATGTCATATCGAGTGAATTAATTCTTAGTAGTGGCGTGCGTTCTTTAGACAGAGAAGCACAACGAGTACTCAAACGTGCAGAGCCCTTACCGATACCACCAATTGAGTTATTGTCGAAAGGTAAAATAATGGTTGAAATGCCAATTGAGTTTTCTACACTAACGTTCTAACGACAGGTCAAAAAGGAAATAAAACGTTATGCTAGTCGCAACAAAAAAACGGATGACGTTGCAATTAACGAGTGTGATCATGGCATTGTTAATTTCAGCAACACCTGCATTGGCTCAAAATCAGAAGGACTCCCTAGTGATGCCACCAAAAGCGAATAAAGTGCCTCATGTGATGACAGAACATGGAGACACGCGCACCGATAATTACTATTGGCTAAGAGATGATTCACGTAAAGATCCTAACGTGCTTGATTATCTGAATGCTGAAAATGCCTATACTGAATCAGTGATGAAAGAAGGCAAGGCGCTCGAAGAAACGCTCTTTAATGAAATGGTGAGCCGTATGGCTCAAAACGATGAATCAGTGCCTTATATTTATAATGGCTATACTTATCGTACTATTTATCAAGAAGGTAAAGATTTCCCTATTTATCAGCGTAAACCAGTAAATAGCGAAGGTGAATGGGAAGTTCTCGTTGATGGAAACGAACGTGCTAAAGGGCACGAATTCTATCAATTAGGTGATTTGACAATCAGCCCAGATAACAAACGTATCGCTATTGCAGAAGATAAAGAAGGGCGCAGAAACTATAATGTTGCCTATAAAGATTTATCGGATAATACATGGAAAGAGAATGTGTTAACCAATATCTCAGCAAATCTTGTGTGGGCAAACGACAGCAAAACACTATTTTATGTTGATAAAGATCCGCAAACCTTACTGCCTTATCAAATCTATCGCCATCAATATGGCACTGATCGTAAACAAGATGTCAAAATCTTCGAAGAAAACGACGATCGCTTTTATACATGGATGGGTAAAAGTAAATCTGAAGATTACATTCTTGTCTCTATTGAAAGCTCAACAACCTCAGAATCTCGTTTAATTGATGCGAATGCGCCAGAAAAACCAATGGTAATATTCTCTGCGCGTCAAGAAGGGCGTGAATATGATATCGACCATTTTAATGGTGAATTCTATATTCGTTCGAATCATGAGAGTGAATTGTTTGGTCTTTATAAAACGGCATCAATCGATAAGCCTTGGGAAACCGTCATTGCACCACAAAAAGAGGTCGATTTAGAAGGTTTTGATCTCTTTAATCGCTGGTTAGTTGTGGAAGAAAGAAAACAAGGACTAGTGTCATTACGTCAAATTGATTGGAAAACAGGTCAATCGACAAATGTGACCTTTGACGATCCTGTTTATATGGCATGGCTAGGTTTTAACCCTCAAGCAGATAGCGAAGAGCTTCGCTTTGGTTATACTTCCATGACAACGCCTTCTTCAACTTATCAATGGAATATGCAAACGCATCAAAAGCAATTGCTTAAACAGCAAGAAGTGAAAGGCTTTGAACGCAATTTATATGAAAGCGAGCGTATCTGGGTAAAAGCACAAGACGGTGTTGAAGTTCCCGTATCATTGGTTTATCGCAAAGACTTATTTAAGAAAGGTGAAAATCCTATCTTAATTTATGGCTATGGCTCTTACGGTAGCAGCATCGATCCTTCGTTTAGTTCACCTCGTTTAAGCTTATTAGACCGAGGCTTTGTGTATGCCATTGTGCATGTGCGTGGTGGCGGTGAATTAGGTAAACGCTGGTATAACCAAGGTAAAATGGAACATAAAGTTAATACTTTTACAGACTTTATTGATGCCACTAAATATCTAATTGCCAAAGGTTACGGAGCACCCAAACACGTTTACGCTATGGGTGGCAGTGCGGGCGGATTATTAATGGGCGTCGTTGTGAATATGGCACCTGAATTATACCGAGGTGTTGTATCTCAAGTTCCATTTGTGGATGTTGTGACAACAATGCTTGATGCTTCAATTCCTTTAACAACAGGGGAATATGAAGAATGGGGAAATCCTGCGGATAAAGACGTTTATTTCCGCCTAAAATCGTATAGCCCATATGACAATGTGGTTGCCAAGGCATACCCTCATTTATTAGTCACAACAGGGTTACATGATTCACAAGTGCAATATTGGGAGCCTGCAAAATGGGTTGCGAAATTGCGTGAATTAAAAACAGATAATAATCTGCTATTACTTGAAACTAATATGAGTGCAGGGCATGGTGGTAAATCAGGGCGTTTTAATCGCTTACGCGATACAGCAAAAGAATATGCCTTTATTCTGATGTTAGAACAGCCTGAAGTCTATTTTAAAGCTCAAAATATAAAATAGAATAATCAGTAATAGTAAATCAGTTTAATAAATTAGCCTGTCTCTCTTTAAGGGAGACAGCGCTATTATTTAAAGCAAACATAACAATAATAATATTTTCTAGTTTAATTTACTTTATATAAAGCAACGTGAGCCTATTTAAATAAAAATAAAGAATAGGTTTATTATGAAATTTACAAGGAAAATACTTAGCACTCTTATTTTATTTTCGGGTGTTAATCATCTTGCCATTGCATCTGAAACAGATAAAGCGATTCAATTTAGTAGCTTAAAAGTTTCATCAGCACAAAAAGAAACGCCTGAACAAAAAGCATTGGGAAAACCGGGTGCTTATAGCTCTATTGGTGAAATTAATAATCTTGAATCTGTTGAACAAACATTACGTTCAACGCCGGGAACATATACTCAAATGGATGTGAGTCAGCCGGGCATTGGTGTTAATATTCGCGGATTAAGTGGTTTTGGTCGCGTTAATATGATGGTTGATGGTGTCACTCAAACTATGTATAGCACATCACCTAGCCAATATGCGCATGGCGCGCAACCTTACAACCAATTTAATAGCATGATCGATCCGAATTTTATTATTCAAATCGATATTTCTCGTGGTCAACAAGACGGTGAAAATAGTATTAATGCCCTGGCAGGAAGTGCTAATTTTAAAACTATTGGTGTAGAAGATATTTTATTTCAAGGACACACTTGGGGTGTCAGAAGTAAAGCAGCTGGTGGTACAAATGGCTTAGGTTATAACGGTATGGTTGCTTTTGCAGGGCAGCGTTCATTATTTAATGATAATGGTTCTGTTGGTGCAATGCTTGCGTTAAGTGGACATAAAATAGAATCGTCTTATAAAAATGGCGCTGGCTTTAATAGTGAAGAATTTTCTACAAGTAAAGAATTTAATCAAAGACCACACTCAGAACTTACCAAAATAAATATAAAACCAAATGATTCTCATGAATTAGAATTAAGTGGTCGTTTTTATAACAATGATTTTAATCGCCGTAAAATTGATGCTAAAGATTATTATGCAAAATATCGCTATACACCATTAAATGATCTATTTGATAGCGAAATTCTGCTTAGCCATAGTCAAGCATCGCAAAAGTTTGCGGGTGATTCTCTTGTGAGTTTACGTGAAGCAAATGCAAAAAATATATCTGATTCACTAGTCGCTAAAAATACCAGCCGCTTTAATTATGATGAATTGGATATGGCATTAACACTGGGCACAAAATTAATGTCAACAGAATACAAACGCAGTGTTATTGCACCTTCTACTGATCCGTGGCAAGCACAAAATATGGTTGAATATAATACGTTTGCACCTCAAGGAAAAAATGATTTAACCAGCTTCTTTTCACAAATGAAATTTGAATATGATATTTATACTCTCGACCTTAATTTAAATTATGTCGATTATCATATTAAAGGGCGAAAACCCGCTTGTGATCCACGAGCCGCATGTTTCCCCGAAGGTGAAATGAACCTCAGTCGCCATGATAGAAATTGGGATCCAGGCATGTTGTTTTCTGCCGAAATTATTCCTGAATTTCAGCCTTTTGTAAGCTATGCACACACCATGAGGGCACCGACATCACAAGAGATCTTTTTTGCCAATGAAGGTGGTGCTTCAATGAATCCATTTTTAAAAAGTGAAAAAGCCGATACCGTCCAAATTGGTTTTAATAGTTATCACCCAGATTTAATGATAGAAGGTGATAGTTTACGATTTAAAGGATTGTGGTATCACACAAAAATCAAAGACTACATTTCCAGTGATTCTTATTTGGTATGTAAAGGTGGGGTGCGTTGTAAAAATGACGGTTCTTTAACTGGCGAGGATTACGCGGGGATAGAATACGATGGGAATATTTTCTTGTACACCAATAGCCTTGATCCTGTGACTTTACGTGGTTATGAGCTACAAGCAAATTATGACGCAGGGGTGTTTTACACTAACCTTTCATACAGTGATCAACGAACTTCACAGCCGACTTCGATTGCCAGTACAGACTTTGGGCAAACGCCCGCTTCTGAATTACCTAAATATTATGCCACTATTGATACTGGTGTTCGCTTCTTTGATGACCAGTCATTAGAACTAGGCACTGTGATCCAAATAACGGGAAAAGCACGTAAATCCTCACCAGAAGGGGTAGATTACGATACAGGTAAAGTACCAATGGTACAGCAAGATGATATCCCAACGGTTGTCGACGTTTATAGTAATTACAGAATTAATAAAAATATTTCTTTAAAATTTGCCGTGCATAATTTAATGAATAAAAACTATTCTAATGCGCTTGATAGAAGTAATTCAGCGCCGATTATGCAAGATCCGAGTGCAAATACACAAACTGCCCGTGGCAGAAGTTATCTTTTTGCAGGAGAAGTACGTTTTTAATGTAACGTAATGATTATTTTAAAGTATAAATAATAAAAAACGGCATCAAAGGAAGATTGGTGCCGTTTTTTGTATCACGGTTTCACTAAACAATAATATTTAAGTTAATCGTCACTTTTAGGTGTTGTTTTACGTTTAGCTCTTATCTTTTGTGTTTTAACTACTTCACTGGTGATCCAACCATCTTCAACGCGTGTTTTCAACGGATCGCCAATTTTCACTTGTTTGGTATTTTTCAGCACTTCTCCAGACTCTGTTTCGCTAATACTGTAACCGCGAGAAAGTGTTGCGAGAGGACTCACACTTTCTAAACGAGAGCAACTAATAGCGAATTGTTCACGTTGACGAGATAACTGTAGTGAAATACTTTCTCTCATACGGTAAATCAACTGCTGTTGTTGGCGAAGTAATGCTTGAATTTGTGAACTAGGCTCTTGGTAATTAAGGCGTTTTTGTAGTTGTGTTTGTTGATGTTGCTTGGCTTGCAATAGCCGCTGAAAACTAGTGACTAAACGCTGTTGTGTGGAAGCTAATACATTTTGCTGACGAGCAAGACGTAAATGAGGATGCTGTTGCTGTAAACGATGATGGAGCTGTGTTATTGCGCGTAATTTTTTCGCTAAATAGTAATCCATCGCCATTTCAAGGCGTTGTTGCTGTGATTGTAGTTGGCGCAATAGCTCAAGTTTGTTACGACTAATGAGTTCTGCCGCCGCAGAAGGGGTTGGCGCTCTAAGGTCGGCAATAAAATCAGCAATGGTCACATCGGTTTCATGACCAACTGCACTTACAATTGGAATTTCACTGGCAAAAATAGCACGAGCAACGCGTTCATCATTAAATGTCCAGAGATCTTCTAACGAACCGCCACCACGACCAACAATTAAAACATCACACTCTTTACGGCGGTTAGCAAGTTCGATGGCATGAACAATCTGCATAGGCGCTTCAGCACCTTGAACAGCGGTTGGGTAGATAAGCACTGGCAAAGAAGGATCACGACGACGAAGAATATTTAAGATGTCGTGTAGTGCTGCTCCGGTTGATGAAGTGATAACACCAATTTGTTTAGCGGGAGATGGCAGGGGTTTTTTATGAATTGCATCAAATAACCCCTCCGCACTGAGTTTTTGTTTTAATAGCTCAAATTGTTGTTGTAATAGCCCGTCACCAGCAGGTTGCATACTCTCAACAATCAATTGGTAATCGCCTCGTGGCTCATACAATGTAATTGTTGCGCGAACTAAAACTTGCTGACCATGCTGAGGGCGAAAAGTAACTTTAGTATTTTGCCCACGAAACATCGCCGCTCTGATTTGGGCATTCGTATCCTTTAACGTAAAATACCAGTGACCAGAAGAAGGTTGAGTAAAATTGGAAATTTCAGCGCTGATCCAAATGCGACCCATTTCCATTTCTAATAACTGGCGAACGGTCTTATTTAGACGGCTAACAGTAAAAATATTATTGTTTATCGGTAGTGTCATGTGAGCCAGATCAAATTTTAAAACAAAGACTTAATTGATTGATACTACCTAAGTTAGTGGCAGGATCAATAAAAATTTTGAAAAAAAGCTAGAAGCAACCGATTACGGTGTGTATAATTCCGCGGCAATATTTTCTATTTCCTAAAAGCCGCCTTGGTGAGATATTGCTATGTTACGAATTAAAAAAGAAGCACTTACATTTGATGATGTTTTGTTAGTTCCTGCACACTCCACTGTTCTTCCTAATACTGCCGACTTGTCTACTCAACTGACTGAAACAATCCGCCTAAATGTTCCTATGCTGTCTGCTGCAATGGATACTGTGACTGAAGCGCCTTTAGCTATCGCATTAGCTCAAGAAGGTGGAATTGGTTTTATCCACAAAAACATGTCTATCGAACGCCAAGCTGAAGAAGTTCGTCGTGTGAAAAAACATGAAAGTGGTGTTGTCACTGATCCTATCACCGTAACACCAGAAACTTCTTTACGTGAAGTTCAAGCAATGACTGAACGCAATGGCTTTGCGGGTTACCCAGTTGTGACTAATGACAACGAATTAGTGGGTATTATTACTGGTCGTGATGTTCGTTTTGTTACTGATTTAGACCAACCAGTTACTGCGGTAATGACACCAAAAGAGCGCTTAGTGACAGTACAAGAAGGCGAAGCACGAGATGTTGTCATGCAAAGAATGCATGAAAAACGTGTAGAGAAAGCCTTAGTGGTTGATAACAACTTCCATCTGAAAGGTATGATCACTGTAAAAGATTTCAAAAAAGCAGAACGTAAACCAAACGCATGTAAAGATGAACACGGTCGTTTACGTGTAGGTGCTGCTGTTGGTGCAGGTGCAGGTAACGAAGAGCGTGTAGCAGCATTAGTTGCCGCTGGCGTTGACGTTTTACTTATTGACTCTTCTCACGGTCATTCTGAAGGCGTATTACAGCGCATTCGTGATACTCGTGCATTGTATCCAAATCTCCCTATCATTGGTGGCAACGTTGCAACCGCAGAAGGTGCTTTAGCACTGGCAGATGCAGGTGTAAGTGCGGTTAAAGTTGGTATTGGTCCTGGTTCAATTTGTACAACACGTATCGTAACTGGTGTTGGTGTACCACAAATTACCGCTATTGCAGATGCAGTTGAAGCACTGAAAGATCGTAACATTCCTGTTATTGCAGATGGTGGTATTCGTTTCTCTGGCGATATCGCAAAAGCATTAGCAGCAGGTGCAGCTTGCGTGATGGTTGGTTCAATGTTTGCAGGTACCGAAGAATCTCCGGGCGAAATCGAACTATTCCAAGGCCGTTCTTATAAATCCTATCGTGGCATGGGCTCATTAGGTGCGATGTCTAAAGGTTCATCAGATCGTTACTTCCAAACTGACAATGCAGCAGACAAATTAGTACCAGAAGGTATCGAAGGTCGTGTTGCTTATAAAGGTTTATTAAAAACTATCGTTCACCAACAAATGGGTGGTTTACGCTCATGCATGGGCTTAACAGGCTGCGCAACAATTAAAGAATTGAATACTAAAGCTGAATTTGTTCGTATCAGTGGTGCCGGTATTCAAGAAAGCCATGTCCATGATGTGACCATCACGAAAGAATCACCTAACTATCGCTTAGGTATGTAATTTATTCCGAGAAAGGCTTGTTTTGATTATAAATTAGCAAGCCTTTCAACTTTATGACTTTATCTGTTTTGGAATTCACCACAAATGACAGCAAATATCCATAATCATCGCATTCTTATCCTTGATTTCGGTTCACAGTATACGCAGCTTATTGCTCGTCGTATCCGTGAAATCGGCGTTTATTGTGAACTCTGGGCATGGGATGTTACAGAAGAACAAATTCGTGAATTTAATCCTAATGGTATTATTCTGTCTGGTGGCCCTGAAAGTACTACTGAAGACAACAGCCCTCGTGCGCCAGAATACGTATTTAATGCAGGCGTTCCTGTATTAGGAATTTGTTATGGTATGCAAACGATGTCAATGCAATTAGGTGGCGACGTCGAAGTTTCTGGTGAGCGTGAATTTGGTTATTCACAAGTTGAAATTCGTGAAACTTGTGCTCTGTTCAATGATATTCAAGATTCAGTTAGCGAAGATGGCAAACCACTATTAGATGTGTGGATGAGCCACGGTGACAAAGTTACTGCTATTCCATCAGACTTTGTAACAGTAGCCAGCACTGAAACTTGCCCATTTGCTATTATGGCGAATGAAGAGAAACGTTTTTATGGTGTTCAATTCCATCCAGAAGTTACACACACCCATCAAGGTTTAGCGATTTTAAAACGTTTCGTTTTAGATATCTGTGGTTGTGATGCTCTGTGGACTTCTGCTGCAATTATTGAAGACACTGTTGCTCGTTTAAAAGAGCAAATTGGTGATGATCACGTTATTTTAGCATTATCAGGTGGTGTTGATTCTTCAGTGACTGCATTATTGTTAAACCGTGCGATTGGTAAACGTTTAACATGTGTATTTGTTGATAACGGCTTATTGCGTCTGAATGAAGCAGAACAAGTCATGGAAATGTTTAAAGGTAAATTTGACCTAAATATTATCCATGTTGAAGCAGAAGAACGTTTCTTAACTGCGTTGAAGGGCGAAAACGATCCTGAGAAAAAGCGTAAAATCATTGGTCACACATTCATTGAAATCTTTGATGAAGAAGCGGTTAAACAGCCACAAGTTAAATGGTTAGCGCAAGGTACTATTTACCCAGATGTGATTGAATCTGCCGCATCTGCAACAGGTAAAGCTCATGTGATTAAATCACACCATAATGTGGGTGGTTTACCTGATGATATGAAACTGGGTTTAGTTGAGCCATTAAAAGAACTATTTAAAGATGAAGTTCGTAAAATTGGTCTAGAGTTAGGCTTACCTTACGACATGCTTTATCGTCATCCATTCCCAGGTCCTGGTTTAGGGGTTCGTGTATTAGGTGAAATCAAAAAAGAGTATTGTGATTTACTGCGTCGTGCTGATGCTATCTTTATTGAAGAATTGCATAAAGCTGACTTATATAACAAAGTAAGCCAAGCATTTACCGTGTTCTTACCTGTGCGTTCAGTGGGCGTTATGGGTGACGGTCGTAAATATGACTGGGTTGTTTCATTACGTGCAGTTGAAACTGTGGACTTTATGACAGCACATTGGGCACATTTACCATATGACTTCTTAGGTCGTGTTTCTAACCGCATTATCAATGAAGTTAGTGGTATCTCTCGTGTTGTTTATGATATCAGCGGTAAACCACCAGCAACAATTGAGTGGGAATAAAATACCGTTTGTCAGCAATAGTTGATAAAGGTTAAAAAACTAATAGCCATCAGTAAGTTACTGGTGGCTTTTTTGTTTAGATTGAGAATTGATGGTTAAAAAACTACAGTTCGTATACAAAGAATAGCATTAAAATCTAGCTTATTAAGCCATTTGACTATTTTAAAATTTGTTATTATTGAAATTTGTTTTTTATGAATAGCATATTTTTATAATACTGAGGATTTTTAATGCGAAACATTCTATTTATATTAATAATAATTGCTTCTTTTGGTGCTAATGCTTCTAATTGGCAATATTCTGAGAAAAAAGATGAATTAAGAGATACATCTTTTTATTTCTCTGGTAATTTATCTAGCAATATAAATAACTTGGGTTTTCCTTATGAAGAAAACCAACTGAGAATAATTTTAAGAAAACATCTAGATACACAATATGTACTTCTTGAAATGATAAATGGACAATTTTATTGTGGTGAATTAACTGAATATGAGAATTGCCAGTTTTCAATTAAATTTGATAATAATGAAATATTGAGCAAGGAGTATCTTCCTCAACAAGGAGGAGACAATATTGTTTTTGTTTTTGAACCCAAGGTCTTTTTTGAACAACTAAAAAATGCAAATAAAGCAATTATTGAACTAAATGCGTATCAAGGTGGTAAGGTCCAATATAAATTTGACTTATCAGGGTTTGATATAGAAAAATCACATTTCCAATAATATAAATAGATAAGAATAGCTTTCATGACGAATGCTATTCTTAATGTTTTAAATAAATCATTAAACCCCAATACCAATAACCTTTTTTAATTCTTTTTTAATATCCTCTTCAAACCATATACTATTATCGACGATAATGGCATGCTCGGTTTTATCCACGAGAACAATTTCAGTTTCAATATTCCGCTTATTTAATAATGCTTGTACATGTTGTAAATTACGGTGTTTATTAGTAAACCAATTTTTATTAATGGTGAGTAAATTAATAATGTCGGTATATCCGCATTCTAGCCATTGTTTCAAATTAAGTAATGCGATTTTGTTTTCTTTAGAAAAAGTGGGGCGAAGAAGATAGAACTGACTATCAGCAGTTTGGGTATCATAGATATCTTGTAGAAAATCCTCGACACTTTCTCCACTACCAACGATATCAATTTTACCTGTAGAGGTATTCACTAAATAGGCATTTACACCGACATAACAATGCTCTAGTTGATTATAAATAACATAATGTTCAGAGTTGCAACGGATTATCCAAAAATCTTGTTTCGGCGATAACTCACAAAAATAAATAGCAAACCGTTCATCACAAAGTGATGAGTGACAGTGATTAAGAACGATATCTTGTGCTTGTTGTGAGGTGATCATTTCAGTTATAGACCAATTAATTACACATGAAAAAATAAAAATTAGCCAAGTTTGTATTGGTGTATGTCTGTGTTATAACCATAGAATATTAGAACTAAGATGTAAATTAGCGAAAAAGTAACAATAAGGAGATAAGGACATCATGCATAATGAGATTTTAAAAAAACTCCCGCAGATAGAGCAAGAGTATCAAGTCAAACTACTCTATGTTGCTGAAAGTGGTAGTCGAGCTTGGGGATTTGCCTCAACAGATAGTGATTATGATGTGCGAGGTATTTTTATACGGCCTCGCAATGCTTATCTTTCTATTGATAAACCTAAAGAAACCTTCGAATGGATAGAAAATAGTTGGTTTGATGTAGGCGCTTGGGATATTACCAAAGCTCTACACTTATTACGCAAATCGAATTGTATATTATTAGAGTGGCTCCAATCGCCAATAATTTATCAACAATACCCTAATGTTCAAAAAGAGTTATTTGAGCTTGCAGAACTCTATTATCAACCAAAAGTGATTGTTCATCATTACAGAGGAATTGCTAAAGTTGTGAGTGGATATTCTCCTGAAAATAACGCTAAAAATGAGATTAGTGCAGAGCCAATAAAATTAAAAAAATGGTTCTATATGTTACGCTCTCTTTTATCCGCCTATTGGACAGTGAAAACGAGTAACATTCCGCCTATGGAATTGGATAAGCTGATAAAAATTTTAACTATCGAAGAACAAAAAGTCATCAAAGAACTAGTAGAATTTAAATCAGATAAAGATGAACATTTTACTTGGGTTCCAACAGATGCAATGCAACATCTAGTGATCTTTTTATGGCAAGAGACAAATGTTCAATTAACCAAGAGAACAGTACCCGATAATAATATTTTAAATAATTGGTTTAGGAAAAAATTAGATGAAACTGACTATTGAAGATATAAAACCTTACCTTTTATTTGAAAGTATTGCTGGAAGTCGTTCACATAATCTTGCAACGGAAACATCAGATACAGATATTAAAGGTGTCTTTTATCTTCCTAAAGATCTTTTTTATGGGTTGAAATACACACCACAAGTAAGTAATGAAACCAATGATATAGTCTATTATGAACTTGGACGATTTATAGAACTATTGTGTGCATCTAATCCTAATATTTTAGAGTTACTTAATTCACCCGAACAGATGGTTATTTATCGACATCCTTTAATGTCATTGATAAAACCAGAATGGTTTTTGTCTAAAACTTGTGTTCAAACATTTGTGCGCTATGCACAAGGGCAGATTAAGAAAGCTCAGGGACTAAACAAAAAAATAGTAAATCCGGTCGAAAAAAAATTAAAAACTATTCTTGATTTTTGTTATGTCATTGAAGATGGAAAAACAACATTAATCAATACTTGGTTAGAAAATCGACGTTGGAAACAAGAGAATGTTGGGTTAGCAAAACTTACTCATGCTCAAGATATTTATGCAATTTATTATGGTGATAAAGTGCCTTATCAAGGAATAATAAAAAAAGAAAATGCTAATGATGTATTGCTAAGTAGTATTTCTAAAACAGCAAAATTAGAAGGTTATCTTAGCTTTAATAAAGAAGGTTATAGTGCATATCGCAAGCAATATCATGAATATTGGCAGTGGGTTGAGCAACGTAATGATGTTCGTTACCAACAAAACATCGATCATGGCAGAAGTTATGATAGCAAGAATATGATGCATACCTTTAGATTACTCTATATTGCATTAGGGATTGCACAAGAAGGTAAAGTGAAGGTTTGGTGTGATAACAGAGATGAATTATTAGCAATTAAGGCAGGTCAGTTTAGTTATAATGAATTATTAGAGCGCAGTGAAATTCTTATTAAGACTATTAAGAGAGCATTTCAATTAAGCCTGTTGCCTGAAA
The DNA here is from genome assembly GCF_016238545.1 of Proteus sp. PR00208. Classification (NCBI taxonomy): domain Bacteria; kingdom Pseudomonadati; phylum Pseudomonadota; class Gammaproteobacteria; order Enterobacterales; family Morganellaceae; genus Proteus; species Proteus sp. PR00208. Next base: position 52,578 of record NZ_JAEHQE010000012.1, read on the forward strand.
AAATTGAGCCTTCAATTGCAGAAGTTGCTCTTATAAATATAAGAAAAGAGCTTTATAACTAATAGAAAAATAAACTAGCCTAGAAAACTAATATCCCTTACGTAATGTAAGGGATATGCTATTTTAAATATTTTAAGTATACAAACTAAATGTAAAAATATTTATTAAATAGCGTTGATATATAAAAATATTAATTAGTTGCAAGATACTCTGGGTAAGCATCTGTTAACTTCATATATATACGCTTGTGCTCTGCGTTCTTTCTAAAATCCTGTTTTAAACAGATTTTAGCTGTATTTTTTAACTCAGCAGGCATATTTTCTGCGTTTGCAGAGGCAATAATGGAAAAACGCACTTTCTTTTTAGACCGACTCAAATTATAAGGTAAACCTAAAATACGTCTTGCGACTCTGTTTGTTTTCACAACTCACTCCTTTTTGCATGTAATTTAGAGAAAGCCTATTTATTATAGCAGAGAATAAAAAGAATAAGATATTGGTAACCTTATTAATTTAGCATTAAAGGCTATTCTGCCTATATTTCCCCTTTTTTTAAAAATATTCAGATTAATAAGATAAATATTTTTATATTCGAAATTTAATTAAGTATCTAGATTATCATAGTTGAAATTAAAATATTTACACTTATAAAGTGTATTTAAAACACTTGTCATGATTAAAAATAAGAAATTTAGCTTAATATTAACATTGAGTTATTTGTCTCATAATTGAGATGATATAAGATGCTTTAATTTACAATTAATTATCATTTTTTTGAAAAAGAGAATTAGAAAAGAGATCTCGTTAAAAATTTAACATTATTTTAATTCAAGGAGGTATAGATCCAATTAAGATAACCTTTAAAACCATTTTCAATCGGTATTATAATTACTTCAGGAGTATCATAAGGGTGTATTTCGATAAGAGTATCAATTAAGTTTTGCTGTTTACTTTTTTCGGATTTTATCATCATAAATATTTCATTATCTTCAACAATTTCATTATTCCAATGATAAATAGACTTTACGTGAGGTATTAAATTCACACAAGCAGCAAGTTTTGCATTGATGAGGTGGTGAGCAATTTCATTAGCGATTGTTTCATTTGGTGCGGTTGAGTATGCAATTATCATTGTTTTTCCTTTTAAAATTAATTCGATCTTTCATAGCAACAATAAGGTTTGGTGATTTTAATTTTATCAAAATAAAACTTTTTAAAACTTAAAGCTAATATTTTTATTTTTAGCGAAATAAAACAGTTTTTTCAAAAAAAACTTTCTCGATATGAAATGTTTACGGCATTATTAAGGGCTTTTTACGTATTATAAGGTTCTTGTAGTAAAGAAAAATATCAGGGTGCCGATATTATTATTAGATTAATGAAATCTATCTATTTGTGTTATAAGGCTTAATTTTGCTAAAGGCATTTTTACCTTCAATAATATCTCTAATATAAAATAAACTAATTAGTCATAAGATTTATAAAAATTTGTGGGGTTTAAAATGGATAATAATTCGCTAAAAAACGCGAGTTTATTTGATAATGATCCCGTTCTCTATGCTGCGTGGCTTTACTATCAAGACGGACTCAGCCAAAGTGAAGTTGCAAATATTATGGGTGTTTCTCGAGTCACCGTCGTGAAATATTTGCATCTAGCTAGAGAAAAAGGATTCGTAAATATTAACTTGGATTCATCAGTATTTTCTACGATTGATTATGCCATCAGAATAAAAGCAAAATTCGATCTTAATAATGTGCTTATTTTACCTGATGAAGAAAAGAATAAATCGCAACACACTTTAAATATGAATAGAGAAAGATTAGCGAAAGCAGGAGCAATGTATCTTTCTCAGATAATTAATGACGATGATATTTTAGGTGTTGCTTGGGGACGAACAATTTATAAATTGGGTAATTATCTTCCACCCAAGTCATTAAAAAATATCACCGTACTACAAATGATAGGTGCAGTAGCGCCACAGCCTGATTTTAAAACAACAGAAGCAGCCGCGTTAATCGCAAACAAGTTGTCAGGGTGCAGTATTAATTTGCATGTGCCTGCGGTGGTTTCTAGTGCGCGCCTAGCAATGGAACTTCAAGCTGAACCTATTATTAGGCGTAATTTTTCAGCGCTAAATCAGTGTAATAAAGCCCTTTTTGTTGTGGGTAATACATTAGATGATAATCCTTTGGTTACAACGGGGGTTTTAACGAGCAGTGAAATGGCTCAATATCGTGATTTGGGTGCTGTTGGCGTAATTTGTGGACGTTTTTATGATGCGCAAGGCAATCCTTTGGTTTCTGATATTGACCTTAGAATAATGGGAATAAGCCTTGCTCAGTTAAGACAAATAACACAGAGACTTTTTATTGCTGGTGGTGTGGAAAATATTCAGGCGACAATAGGGGCGATAAAAGGAGGTTACGCCACTGATATTGTGATTGATGAAGTCACAGCGCTGGCATTATTAGAGCTAGACAATTAGTAATAAAATCCTCGTGAAAGCGAGGATTTGTTGGCAAACCACTATTTAAGCTTTACTTATTTCTGATAAAAATAAAGTATTTGAAGCATTTGTTTTGATCAGTCTATTTTGTAAAGCTTACATATAAAGAAAAAGATAAAAATGATAAGTTGTTAACATTTTTATCTTTTTTTATATGAGCCTCTTGCCTTAAATACTTATATCATTCATTATATAAAAAATTATATAACGATAGTCGGGATCACCACTTTTATGAAACGCCAATTTCTTGCTGGTTTAGGGCTAGCATTAGGATTAATTTGCCATAATACATTTGCAGCAGAGCTTCATCTTTATGCAGGCGCTGGATTAAAACAACCAGTAGAGCAAGTTGTGAGTGTATTTGAAAAAGAGACAGGAAATAAAGTTACTATTGAATATGGCGGTTCAGGTCAAATACTAACACGCTTTAATTTAACTAAGCAGGGGGATTTATTTTTTCCCGGTTCACAAGATTACGTGGAAAAGTTAAATAAAGAAGGACAAGTAGTTAATCAATATTCTATTGTTCGCCATATTCCAGTTATTGCTGTGCGTAAAGATAAAGTGGGTGATATTAAAACACTAGAAGATCTTGCGAATAGTTCATTAAAACTAGGTATGGGTGATGCTAAAGCTATCGCATTAGGAAAAAGTGGCGAGCAACTTATTGATGCATCAGGTCAAGGCGATAAACTACGTGATAAAGTTGTTGTACGCACTGCAACCATTAAACAATTGCTTATGTATTTACTCAATGGGGAAGTGGATGCCGCCATTATTGGGTATGCAGATGCAATGAAAAATCAAGATAAACTCGTTTTGCTTCCAGTTCCTGAAGGTAGCCCAGAAGAAGTGGCAACGCTTGCTGTTTTAAAAACATCAGCAAATCCGAAAGAAGCACAATTACTTGCTGATTATTTTACTCGTGCTGAAGGGATAAAGGCTTTTACTGATTATGGTTTTCTTCCTGTAATTTCGAAACCATAGATTTTTTCTCACATAAATTGTGTTTTTTCGCCACCAACTCACTGGTGGCTTTTTTCATTATTACAGCAAAATAAATATCTATCTTAAAAAGGAAATAACGTGTTTCGATGGGCATTAATTCCACTTTTTTTATTGTTATTTCTGATCTTAGGATCGCTAATTGCATTGATATGCCAACTTTCTTATGTTGAATTGAGGCAAGTTATTACCGATCCTGAATTCCATTTTGCTATTGGCATGTCGCTCAGTACAGCGTTAACTTCTTTATGTCTAGCAATTATCCTAGGTGTACCTGCCGCATGGGCAATGGCAAGAATTCCTTTTAAAGGACATCGTTTTATTGATGCGTTATTAGATTTGCCTTTGGTTACTCCTCCATTAGTTATCGGTATCGGATTATTATTATTGTTAGGAAATCAGGGCCCTTTAACAGGCGTTTTTCCTGAATTATCTCGCTCTCTTTTTTCACCATTGGGTATTATTATTGCTCAAACTTATGTCGCAAGCGCGATTATTATGAGAAATAGTCTCTCTGCTTTTAAGTCTGTCGATCCTGCTTATATTCAAACGGCACAAAATTTAGGATTAACGCCAACAAAAACATTTTTCTTGATTGAAATACCACTGTGTTGGCCAGCTTTAATGAGTGGAAGCATCATTGCATTTTCTAGAGCTTTAGGTGAATTTGGCGCAACGTTAATGTTAGCTGGTGCAACAAGGTTAAAAACAGAAACGTTGCCTATGGCAATTTATTTAAATATTGCCAGCGGAGACTTTACTCTGGCAATAGGTTGTGCGCTTGTTCTTATCGCTATCGCGATTACTTTGTTATTTGCATTACATCGTTTACAGCGAGAAAGGAAAAGATCATGTTAGAAATTCGTTCATTAACAACGGGTATATTAAAAAATATTTCGTTGGACGTAGAAAAAGGAACATGTTTAGGAATAAGTGGTACATCTGGAAGTGGTAAAACAACGCTTTTAAATGCGATTGCTGGATATACTTCATACACTGGTGATATCTACCTTGCAGATAAAAATATAAATGAACAACCAGTATGGTTACGCTCTTGTCGATATTTAAATCAACGGCTTTATTTATTTCCGTTTATGACTGTGACACAAAATTTATGGTTAGCACAATATGGTGCAAAACAGAAACGAAGCAAGGAGAGAGAAAAGGCGATATTAGAGCAAATGGGAATTGCACATCTCGCTACACGTTATCCTCATCAAATTTCAGGAGGGGAGCAACAACGCGTTGCATTGGCAAGAGCGCTTATTAGCCAACCCAAACTGTTACTACTGGACGAACCTTTTTCGAGTTTGGATTGGGAAACACGTTATCAGCTTTGGGATTTAATTGATTCCTTAAAATCTAAGGAAATAACGATGATCATGGTTACTCATGAGCCTCGTGAAATCAGAGCGCTAGCAGATAAAACGGTTTTATTGTCTAAAGGACAAGTTGTTACTGAAAATTCTATACTATGAAATTGTTGCTTTGCTTATTGATTACCAAGCCATTACTGACCAATGGATAATACGCCCCATAATTTTTACAGAATCAGTTTCTGCTGATTCATCAGGAAATTCGTCTTTATTATAACTACGTATAATCAATTTACCGCCCGGTTGACGATAGAGCAGTTTTATTCTAAACAAGGCATCTTGTTCGATAGCATAAATGCCACCATCAACAATACGTGTGTTACCTGTATCGACAGTGACTGTTGAGCCATTGGGAATAACAGGTGACATACTATCGCCATAAACAGAAAAGCAAATAACGTTTTGAGAAGATGCGCCATAACGGCGTAATGTGCTTTTTGAAAATCTCAATTTATATCCATTATGATCTTCGTTAGTACAACAACCGTCACCCGCCGCGAGTTCGATACTTTTAAAATAGGGAATTTCCACTTCATCGGCACCTAAAGGGGTATTACTGTCCCATTCACTCACCGGTTGCCATTCATTCTCTGGTGGAATTTCAGAAGTTGCATTGGGTTGTTCTTCACCTTCGAGTAGCCAAGCCAAATCACAATTTAATGCTTTTGCTAATTCAGGTAAAAAACGGGGGCGTTTAGTTTTACCACTTTCTAGCTGTTCTATGGATTGCTGTGTCGTACTCGCTAAAGTAGCAAGTTCTGATTGTGTTAAACCTAACGCAATGCGTTTATCTTTGGTACGTTTCGCAATAGACATTAGTGACTCCTAATACGTGTCCTTACATATTCAAGTACAAAGAGTATATCGTAAAAAGAAAACAAATTAAATTGTATTTTATCTTAATTATAAAACTAGGAATAGATTAGTTACTTAATTTTGAAAACGTCGTCTGCACTATCTGGTGGGGTGAGGTAAGGGTTTTCATCAGTAACTTCAGGATCTCTCAAGACTTCTCCACAGAAAATAATAAGGTCAGGTCTTTTTTGTTTTAAGTAGTTAAGTCGTGTTGTGCATTCATCTTTAGTATAAATTGTTTCTGTAACAGGAACTGCATCACAAGAATCATTTCCACAAGGACTTACCAACAACACATAACCGACCAGCATGAGCTGTGAAGTAAACATAAAATATCCTTTTAACTATTCATGTTTGGTCATCAAAATCAGACCGCTAGATTACCTATTTGTTGATAAAAAAGCAGTTTCTATTTGTCTTAAATAGCATTAATGATGCAAAAAAGTGTATGCGATCACAATTTTTCTAGTGTTTATTTGTGTTTTTTTGCAATGTGTTATAAGCAAATGACCTAAATATTAGGCAATAATACGCTGTGATATATTGTGAAAACAAATAGAATTGTTTTTTAGTCTACTTAATTGTTGTAATATTGTTATTTGTAATATTAAATTGATATTTCTCATGAGATATTAGTTTAAATGATGCTTGTTAATTAGATAAATTAAGGCAAAAAGTATTATATTTAGCAAATATTAAAGTAGTTTCGACAATAAATAGAGAATAATTTTATTCTAATGTTATCGAAAAAATATTAATACTCAATATTATTAATATTTGCTCCTAATTATATTCTTAAAAAGAAAGCAAAAAGCTAAAGTAGAGATGTTTTTTCTTTATTTATTGATTATAAAGGGTAAATATATAAGATATTTTCATTATGTAACGAGTAGGTTTCTTGTGCAAATTAAAATTACTCTTTTTATGATATGCGGCAAAACTAATTTAGTTTCATTTAATCTCTATCTGAAAATAGTGAATGATATAAAAATATGCCTAAACTTACTTTTATCACGTATAATTTATTGGTAGGAAAGGTAAGTTATCTCTCTTTATTGAATTAATTTTAAATAATGCATTTACTGTCTTATATCTTAATATAGGAAATATTTTATATAAGATTTCTTTTAGTTAAAATAACTTTTATGGTGATGGCGAATTATGTTAAAGAAAATTGTGGGTTCTCTGTTTTTAATATTTACAGTTATGGTGTTATCAGCTTGTGGTGATAAAACAGATGATCCAGGGCAGGCTGCCGTTGCATTCGTTGAAGCAATTGCAGAAGGAAATGGAGATAAAGCAGTATCATTAATCCACTTAGGCGAAATGGAAAAAGATCCAAGAGCAGAGCAATTTAATAGCAAGTTTAAGATGATTGTTGCGGAAACAGGGAAACAAGTTAAAGAGCAGGGGGGTTTAAGCAAGGTTGAAATTGTTAGTGTTGAATATAGCGAAGATAAAAAGAGCGCAATAGTGACATTAAAAACTGTCTTAAAAGATGGTGTAGAAAAAACAAAAGCACAAGAAATGATTAATGTTGATGGTAAATGGAAAGTTGCTTTCAAGTGATTGTTCGCATATTTAATATTGTAGCTTTATTCTTAGCGGGTGCATTTTATGCACTCGCTTTGCCTCATGACTTAAAAAATGGTGATTTAGTCTTTCGGGATGGGGATGAAGTTATTAGTGAGATAATTAAACAAGTTGATAAAAGTGGGTTTAGCCACGTAGGTATGCTGTGGATCTCTGATTACGGTGTTCAAGTGATCCATTCTACACCCAGTGAACATAGCAATATAAAAGATGGCGTTACTGTGGATAGTCTTGAATTTTTCATTAGTCGAGCAAAGCCGAATTCAGTTCGTTTTTACCAAGTGAAAGGAAGTGAAGAAGCTAGAAATATTGCGGTGCAAACTGCATTAGAACGAGTTGGTGAAAAATTTAGTATTTACCCAGGACAGGGTGTTTATTGCACTGAGCTAGTTGCTGCTGCATGGTTAAGAGCTGGGGTTTCTATTTCCACGGGTAGTCGAAAATTAGATATGCCATTTATTTCAGATAATCCACTTATTTTTCCTGAAAATCTGATTAACTCTGAAAATATTTTTCCATATCCACAGTGATATTTATCTTTAAGTTATTTCAAGCGTAAGACTAATTAGAAAAAATACAAAGAAAAATGTATATTAATTGTCTAGCTCTTTTGGAAAGTTATAGGTAATATCTGTCTAAATTTATTTTCCTCTCTCTTTTGATTATTTAGGTCGTTGTTATGTAATACACATTAAGGCACTGAAGGAATAGTGCAATACAGAAAAATTAACTTACTGAATTTCTTTTTAAATTTGGTAGGACTTCTGTTACTTGATGAGTATTAAATAATGAATAATCAATCACAAAAATATGATAGAACTTATCACTATCCTTTTTCACCAGGCACAACAAACGACGATCGTATAAATGCACAATGGTGGCAGGATATTTGCAAGATAAAACAACTTATCCATACAGAAAAACTGGATGGAGAAAATAATTGCCTGAATAAAATGGGTGTTTTTGCACGCTCGCATGCAACCCCAACACAATCAGCGTGGACATCTCAATTGCGCCAACGTTGGCAATTGATGAAAAATGATTTAGGTGAGTTAGATATTTTCGGCGAGAATCTATATGCCATTCATTCTATTGAATATGCACACCTAGAAGAATATTTTTATGTGTTTGCGGTTCGTTATAAAGATAAATGGCTAAGTTGGGAAGAAGTGCAGTTTTATGCTTCTCTGTTTGATCTTCCAACTGTGCTAGAAATTAAACTGCCTAAATGTCAGGATAAAACTGATTTTGAAAATATGATTGTTTCACAAGCGAAACAGGCAAGTTTCTTTCAATCACATGATGTTTTAACGCAAAAACCAAGCCCAATGGAAGGTATTGTTACACGAGATGCACAATCATTTTCTTTAGATGATTTTTCACATCGTGTTTTTAAATATGTTAGAAAAGATCACGTTAAAACAGATGTTCATTGGAAAAAAAATTGGCGACGAGCCTCTTTAATTTGGGAAAAAACACAGGAGTCTCAATGATGCTTCATAAGAAATTACACACTGAAATGTCATGGGAACATCTCTGTGGATTGTATGACGAAATTAGTGATATGGCTGGTGTTATGCAAGATCCTATTCATCATGCAGAAGGTGATGTGGCGATACATACACAAAGAGTAATCAATTCAGTTAAATCATTGCCAGAATATAAGACTTTAACTGAAAGAGAACAGCAAATTTTATGGATCTCGGCACTACTTCATGATGTGGAAAAACGATCTACAACACGCGAAGAAGAGGGGCGTATTGTTTCACCGGGTCATGCACGTAAAGGGGAATTAACAACACGTCTTTTTCTGTATGAAAAAGTACCTTTAAGCTTTGCTGATAGAGAGCAGATCGCGGCTTTAGTTCGCTTTCATGGGCTACCGTTGTGGGTGATGGATAAGCCTGATCCTAAAAAAGCGCTACTTGCTGCATCATTAAGAGTAGATTGCTATTTGTTGGCATTATTAGCTAAAGCTGATATTTTAGGGCGAGATTGTGAAGATAAACAAGCCCTTTTTGATAAAATTGTGTTATTTGCGCTTTATTGTGAAGAGCTAAATTGTTGGCGTAAGGTTGCTCCATTTCCTTCAGATGATGCTCGCTTTCACTATTTTTATACAGAAAATAGTACGGATTGCAATTATGAGCCTTACCCTGAAAAAGGAAGTGAAGTTACGGTGTTATGTGGATTACCAGGTATGGGAAAAGATACTTTTATTCGCCAACATTGTGCAGATCTTCCGATTGTGAGTTTAGATGATCTCCGTCGTCAGCATAATATTAAGCCTGATAACAGAGATGCTAATGGTTGGATAGTACAGCAAGCAAAAGAACAAGCCCGTCTTTATTTACGAGAGCATAAACCTTTTGTTTGGAATGCCACCAATATTACAAGAAAAATGAGAGATCAACTTATCTCTTTGTTTTATCGTTATAATGCGAAAATTAGATTGGTTTATATTGAAGTCCCTTATGTGCAGTGGCAGAGGCAAAATAATGCAAGAAACGAAGCCGTGCCAGTTAAAGTAATGGAACGCATGTTGAGTAAATTGGAAGTACCAACACCAGAAGAAGCGCATGAAGTGATTTATTGGATTGAAGGGCAATCTCAGACCATACTTTAATTATCCGATTATTTCGGCGAAATGATAAGTAGGTTATAAAGTAAAGTGAGGGTTACTTATTTTTATAAGTAACCCTTTTTACTTATTGAGTAGGATTAATTTGCAGGTAAAACAACGTACTAAATTTATTTTTTAACGTGATGGATGATATCGAAATAGGTATTACGATCATCAGCATTTGGATAAATACGATAGGTATATTCATCATTTTTAACCGTGATATTTTCTACATCTCGGGTGAATAATGTTTTACCCTCAGTATCTTTGGCAACTAAGGTACGTATTTTGCCATCATCTGACATTGACCAATCACCTTGCATTTTCTGTTTACCTTCCGGTGTAAACATAATAAAAGTGCCATTAGGGTAATACTCAGCAAGTCCAAAATAGTTGCTGACTTGAGGATTATCGGCCACAGTTTTATTTCCTTTTTCATCGATAGCATCAGTCGTTATCCAAACTTTTTCTATCATGACTTTCTCATAGTCATTCAGTTCTTTTTGAGCCTGAATAACTCCTTGAGTTTGAATATTGGCAGTTGATGTCGAACTCTCTGTGGCAAAAAGAGAAAAACTAGCGCTTAATAATGAGATTGCGATAAGTGATTTTATTTTCATTAATATATCCTTATTTTACGTTGTACTTCTTGTCTATGAACACTGATGTTTTTCCTGTTAGTAATAAAGTTAGGCATGAAACGAGGTAAGTACCAGAAAAGAAGTATGTCAGAATGTTTCTGATGAAAAGGTTGTTTTACAAAAACAGCTAGAATTAAATCACTTTAACTGCGTTGTTTTCGGTGTTAAGTATCAATAATTTTTGTTTTTAGGATTTATTATCCGATTAAAAGATGTTCAACAATATAAATAATTATTATAAACAATGGATAAAACGTATAGAAAGCCTTCCTTATTTACAAAATTAGATCAAAGCTTGACCAATCGATGTGCAATATAGACAAAGATAAATAGCCAGCTCTCTGTAAAAATGGTGCATAAAATGAAAGATTGAAATAAATAATCAATATTTTATTTATGAAAAGGGTGTTGTAAACGTATTGAATGATATCTCGATCACAAAAATGAAAAGACAAAAATAGAAGATGTTTTAAGCATTACTTTTGCATTACTTAAGTGATTTATGTTCTTTGGTAAAAGGGTATCGTTTTCTTTGGTATTTAATGATTAGAATTTCTTTATGGCAAATGCGTTTTAAAAATCCGCGATGATAAAAATAATTAATGCATTGCTCGATTCAATTAGATTGTATTTTATTTAAGCATTATTACGGATATTTTACAGAAATATAAAATTATTTTTCTGTAATGCCTTATTTATAAAAGTAAATTTTATTTTTATATTTAATCTTTTAATTTTGTCTCCAGTATAAAAATAAAAAATAATATTAAATTTATTTATGGTAAATAGATTGGAATGACGTTATATGTTGATTTACTTTGTCTGAAAAATAAATAAATTCTAAATTTACTTATTAAATAATCTTACGATTATCATTGTTTATTTCTGTTTCTTTTTGTTTTTTATTTTTGTATTTCTGCTTTTTTTTGCTTTTAATAAATAACATATGATTGTAATCACAATCCCATAACAACTAATAAACTAAAGTTGTTGCCATAGAGGTAACATTAAATGAAAGCAGAACGTCATAAAAAAATAATTAATCTGATTAAAGGTAATGGTGCAGTAAAAGTTTCTGTTTTGGCCAAAGAACTTGATGTTACCAAAGAGACAATACGATCAGATTTAAATACACTAGCAGAAAAAGGAATTATAAAAAGATGCCATGGTGGTGCTTTTATAGAATTTGAGACATTAGATAAAGTCGCTAAGAAAGAAATTATACAATTTCTAGAATGTAATGATCAAATTGATAAAAACGATTTAGCAAATAAGACTGCAATAAATAAGGTGTGCGTACTGGGCTCATTTAATGTTGATATGATTAGTTATCTTCCTAGATTGCCAGAAGCCGGGGAATCCTTATTATCGAATAAATTTATCTTCTCACCAGGAGGTAAAGGCTGTAACCAAGCATTGGCGGCGAGTTATGCTGATGCACAGGTACATTTTATTACGAAGATAGGTACTGATCAATTTAGTGATTATGCAGTTAATTTTATATCGTCATCAAAAATAAAAACGTCAACGATATATCAAACTGAAAATTATCAAACAGGAACAGCGTCTATTTTTGTGTCGGAAGAGAGTGGAGAGAATATTATTTCTATTTACTCGGGTTCTAATATGGATATTTCTGCTGATGAAGTAAAAATACAGAAAGATAAAATTATTGACGCGGATATAATTTTAATTCAATTAGAAACGAATATTGAAGCATTAAAAGAAATTATTGCTATTGGAAACGAAAATAATATTCCTATTATTCTTAACCCAGCACCTTATAACAAAATAGTTAATGAATTACTTCCAATGATAGATGTTTTAACACCTAATGAAACGGAAGCAAGTTTATTATCTGGGATAGAAGTACTTGATTTAGAATCTGCAAAAAATGCTGCAGTTTCTATTTATCAGCAAGGCGTAAATAAGGTGGTTATTACGCTGGGTAGTAAAGGTTCGTTAGCTTATGACGGATATAAGTATATTTATTCGCCGGCATATCCGGCAGTTGTAAAAAATACAGCAGGGGCAGGTGATGCTTTTAATGGAGCACTCGCTGCCTCATTGGCAAAAGGAAAGCAGTTTTCTTATGCGTTACGCTATGCATCAGCTTTTTCATCATTAGCTGTTGAGACGAGTAATGCTTCAGAAATGCCTGAAGATATTAATGTCATGCATCGCATCAATCAAACAACATATTCACAGATTGTCACCCAATCCCCTGAATAAATAATCTTTTTTGAAAGAGGAATAAAAATGAAAATCTTATTTATTGGTGAGTCATGGCACATTCATATGATCCACTCCAAAGGCTACGACAGTTTCACTTCCAGCAAATATGAAGAAGGTTCAACGTTCTTATTAAGTTGCTTAAGAGAAAAGGGTGTTGAAGTTGATTATATGCCAGCTCATACCGTTCAGGTTGCATTCCCTCAAACGGCTGAAGCATTAGCTAAATACGATGTCATTGTTATTAGTGATATTGGTGCAAATACGTTCCTTCTGCAAAACGATACTTTCTATAACATGAAAGTTATCCCTAACGCATTAGGGTTAATTAAAGAGTTTGTGGTTAATGGCGGTGGTTTATTAATGATTGGTGGTTACTTGTCATTTATGGGTATTGAAGCTAAAGCAAACTACAAAAATACATTACTTGCAGAAGTTCTGCCTGTTGAAATGCTGGATGGCGACGATCGTGTTGAAGCGCCAGAAGGTGTATTTGCAAGTGCGGTTAATGCAGAGCATGCATCCGTAAAAGGTTTTGGTGAATGGCCAATGTTCCTTGGCTATAACAAAGTTTCAGCTAAAGAGAATACAGAAACTGTATTAAATATTGGCGAAGATCCATTACTGGTATTTGGTCAGTTTGAAAAAGGAAAAACAGGCTGCTTTATGAGTGACTGTTCTCCTCACTGGGGAAGTAAAGAATTTTTAGCATGGCCGCATTATGCCGATATGTGGGTCAACATTCTTAAACAAATCGCTCGTTAATTTGAATTAAGAATAACTGTCATAAAAAGTAAAAAAGCGCAGAGTTGCTGCTCTGCGCTAATAAAAAACCGATTACTTGAAAAATAAAAAAAGAAATCACTCATAGCCAATAATCCAAAAGGAACATCTTATGAGTACAAAAAATTTATCAACACCATTGCTGATGTTAGCAACTGTGTTAGCAGGTATGCTATCACCAATGCAGTCTGCGGTGAATGGGCAGTTAGGGCATGTTTTAAAAGATGGTAACGCCAGTGCAGTTATCTCTTTTGCCAGTGGTTTAGTGGTGATGTTTTTTATCATTATGTCGAAAAAACAGTATCGCCAGCAATTTGCTTCAATCCCTAGTTTAATTAAAACGCGCAAAATTCCATTATGGAACTGGTTTGCGGGGCTTTGTGGGGCAATGGTTGTTTTCTCTGAAGGGGCTTCTGCGAGTGCATTAGGGATTGCAACATTCCAAACAGCATTAATTTCAGCACTTTTATTATCAGGCTTATTATGTGACCGCTTTGGTGTTGGTGTTGATGAGAAAAAATATTTCACACCATATCGTGTATTAGGAGCTGTGTTAGCTGTTGTTGCGACTTTATTTGTAGTTTCTCCGCAATGGCACTCAACCTCATTTATTTATTTAGCAATCTTACCTTTCCTTGCGGGTTTATTAGCCGGTTGGCAGCCAGCAGGTAACTCAAAAGTTGCAGAAGCAACAGGTTCTATGATGGTGTCTATCACTTGGAACTTTATTGTTGGCTTCACTGTTTTAACGATTGCTCTTATTGTTCGTATGGCATTAGGTCATATCACTCTTGAATTACCCGGTACTTGGTGGATGTATTTAGGTGGTCCTTTAGGGCTTATGTCTATCGCATTAATGGCTATTTTAGTACGTGGTTTAGGCTTACTGATGTTAGGTGTTGCTTCAACAGCGGGTCAATTGTTAGGTTCTGTATTAATTGACTTGTTATTACCTTCATTGGGCAATACCGTTTATTTAGTGACAATCATCGGTACATTATTTGCGTTAGTGGGTGCAATTGTAACAACAATTCCTGAATTCAGAGCGACTAAGTCAGCAAAAGCGTAGGAGTATCGTAATGAAAGGTTATATTCAAACCGTAACTGGCCCCGTGAAAAAAGAAGATATGGGGCTAACATTGCCCCATGAACACCTCTTTAATGATCTCTCAGGTGTTGTTGATGAACCTTTTTATGAATTCTCGCATGTGTTAGTTGATAAAAAAGTGAGTGCAGATATTCAGTGGGGACTTAAATACGATCCATATTGTTGTTGCGATAATATGGATAAAAAACCAATCGAAGATGTTATTTTTGAATTAAATAACTTCAAAGAGTTAGGTGGAAGAACAATTGTTGATGCAACAGGCTCTTCATCCATTGGACGTGATATTAGAAAACTAAGACAAGTTGCAGAAATAACAGGTATTAATGTTGTAGCTTCTTCAGGACTTTATATTGAAAAGTTTGAAGGAGAACGGCTGGCTGATGATATTGATGCAATGGCAAAAATCATTGATGATGAATTGAATGTAGGTATTGATGGTACTGATATTCGTGCAGGTATGATTGGTGAAATTGGTGTTTCTCCATTCTTTACAGATGGTGAGAAAAATAGCCTACGTGCCGCCGCTATTGCACAAAACAGTAATCCTCATGCTTCGATGAATATTCATATGCCAGGTTGGCAACGTCGTGGTGATGAAGTTTTAGATATTCTATTAACAGAAATGGGATGTAATCCCGCTAAGATTTCATTGGCACATTCTGATCCATCAGGTAAAGATATTGATTATCAATGCAAAATGTTAGATCGCGGTGTTTGGCTTGAATTTGATATGATTGGTCTGGATATCTCTTTCCCTAAAGAGGGTGCGGCACCAAGTGTTATGGATACCGTAGAAGCTGTCGCAACTTTAATTGAACGAGGTTATGGTAGCCAAATTGTATTAAGCCATGATGTGTTTTTAAAACAGATGTGGGCGAAAAATGGGGGGAATGGCTGGGGATTTGTTCCTAATGTATTCCTTTCATTATTGGCTCAACGTGGCATTGATAAATCTATTATCAAAAAATTATGTGTTGAGAATCCAGCCAATTTGTTGGCTTAAATCTGAAGTGAATAAATAACAATAAATATACCCCTTGAAGTAAATTTAGCGGCATCTTAATAAGGTGCCGCTTTTTTATGTCTCAAGGAAACGAAGACAAATTTAAGCATTAACGTAAATGATAATTTTCAATATAACGTAATGAGTGTGTTGAACCATTAATTACTAAAGAATGTGTTTGTAGATATTGAGCTTGTTGATTAACACCAGATAAGAAATCACCTTTGGTAATCGCGGTTGCGGCAAACATAACATCTTGGTTACGTACTAATGTGTCTAATGACAATTTAATATTTACATCAGTACCCATTTTATGACAACGAGCAATTTCAGAAACGGCATATTCTCTATTTTCTGCACTATTTCCTTTTGCAATATCACGAGTAATTAAACGTGCTTGCATATCACCACCTAATGCCTTAGCGATAGCTGCACTAATTACGCCTTCAGGTGCTCCACCAATACCATACATAACATCAATACTGTTATTAGGCATTGTGGCATATAAAGAGGCTAGAACATCACCATCAGGTAGTGTAATAACATTAATACCTTTAGCGCGTAGATCGTTAATAATATCGTGGTGACGCGGTTTATCTAAAATAGCGAGAGTTAACTGCTCAATAGATTTATTTAATGTTTGTGCAATCGCATCAAGGTTATATTCAAGGCAATGGTTAAGATCAATCACACCAGCAGCTTGCTTACCCACAATTAATTTTTCCATATACATGTCGGGAGCTTGTAAAAAACTGCCTTCAAAGCCTGCGGCTAAAATGGCTAGGGAATTATTTTCACCCGTAGCGACCATGCGAGTACCGTCAATTGGATCAACCGCGATTTCTATTTTATCGCCTTTCCCATTACCTACTTTTTCGCCAATATAGAGCATAGGTGCTTCATCTATTTCACCTTCACCAATGACTATTTCACCATTGATATTCAGGTTATTCAAACGTTCACGCATAGCACTGACAGCAGCATCATCTGCTGCATTTTTATTTTGTTTTCCAATCCAAGGCATTGCTGCAATAGCTGCGGCTTCTGTTACAGAAGCGATAGCATTAGTTAATTCGTCATTTAATTTCATATTATGAGTGTGTTTTGCGATATAAATGGAAGATTAAGATAGGTTGCCGATCATACCTTTTTTTCGAAATTATGTGCTAGGTTTAAATCAAGAGTTCTCGAAATAGGTTATTTAGGAATAAACTAAGATAAATCTGTGAAAATTAAAGTATAACTAAGGTTAAGAGATTAAAAGCATGTGATGCTTAACGCAAAAGGATTAGGTTTATGGATGACTTTTTGGTGCTTATCGTTACAATATTTGTCGTGGTATCTTTGTATTGGCAATATCACGCTTATACAAATAGCAACTCATTGTTACATCGAATTAAACAGCTTGAAGAAAAACTTACTGAACAACAAGAGAAATTATTTAAGTTATTAAGTAAAGATAACGCTGCGGATATTCGCACAGAGCTTGACGCTCAGAAAAGCGAAGTTAAGGATTTCTCTTGTGATATAAAAAAAGAGCCTCAATCAACGATTTCAACTGCTTCAACTTATCAACCTAAAACAGTTGAACCTATTAACACAACAGAACATGTGAAAAATCAGGCGGAAAATAAAGACGCGCCTGTATCTCAATATGCACAAGCATCACAAGAAACAGCATTTAATAAAGTTTCTCCTAAAGAAGAAAATCCAATTGTTCAATCTTCTATGGTTAATAATATTAACTTTGAAAACAAACAACCTGATCAGCCAGAAATATCAACAGCCCCTACACCTAAAGGAGCTGAGCCTTATCAACCTAAGATAGCAACAAGTCGTTTTGCCCATCATTACCAACAAGAGGCAAAACAAACATCTGTTAAATCAACATCAGATCTGCTTGCCGAAAATAGAGCTAATATGGCAAGTGCAAGCCTTGCAGGATCTGAAACAGGTAATTTAGGAAATGCTACACCTCAAGCAAATAGACCTGCATCGCAATATAGACCTAATTTAAACCCTCGTCCAAAACGTCAACAGAAATCGATCTTGGGGCTTATTTGGAATTGGGTAGTAACAGGAAATCCGCTGGCTAAAATAGGGATGTTATTACTCTTTTTTGGTCTGTCTTATTTACTTAAATATAGTATTGAGAATGAGCTTGTCTCAGCATCAACACGTTTAATGATGGCGGGAACAGGATGCTTAGCGTTATTAGGTATTGGCTGGTGGCTTAGAAAGAAAAACCTGATATATGCATTAATTTTGCAAGGTGGCGGCATTGGTGGGTTTTACATTACTATTTTTGCTGCGACTAAAATTTATGATTTTATTCCTATTAGCATTGCTCTCGCTATTATGGTGTTTATCTGTTTGGTTAGTGTAAGTTTGGCAGTTATTCATCGGGCTATTAGTTTAGCTATATTAGCTTCACTTGGTGGTTATTTAGCACCTGTATTATTGTCTACGGGTAGTGGCAATTATGTTGCATTGTTTAGCTATTATCTTATTCTTTCAATTGGTATTCTTATTATCAGCCATTGGCAAGTTTGGCGTTTATTAAATCTTATTGGTTTTGCATTTACTTTTGGTATTGCTTTTATATGGGCAATACCAAATTACACCCATGCTGATTATTTACCTTGCCAGCTATTTTTAATTGCAAATTGGTTGATTTTTGGTGTTGCAACGGAACTTTCAACATTAAAAAATAAACTGAAACTTAATATTCCTTTTGATGCCACATTACTATTTGGTACGCCATTAATTGGTTTTATCTTCCAACATCGATTAGCTTCTGAATGGCCATATGGTGTTGCTATTGCTTCATCACTTTATGGATTAGCTTATTTCGCACTAAGTTGGTTTGCACTTAAGCGTTATCGTGAAGAGGGCAAATTACTGGCAATTGCCTTCTTTATGCTATCTGTCACCTTTGCTACTTTAGCCGTACCATTTGCATTCTCTGCTGAATGGACATCGATTGTATGGGCAATTGAAGGGGTAATGATCCTTGCATTTTCTGTTTTACAGCAGCAAAAGAAACCTGCGATTGCAGGGACTATTTTAGTTGCGGTTTCCTCTGTTTTATTATTTAACATGCCTGTTATCTCGCTAGGCGATTGGCTAATGCTTGTAACACAAGTCATCGTTGTATTTGCCGTCGCAGTACTGTGGTATCGAGCACAATTTATTAATCTTGATAATCGAACTATTGGATATGTAACACTATTTATTTCTGCTGTAAGTTGGGGATATAGCGTTTTACTTCTACAAGAATATGGCGAACATTGGCTTTCTCCAGAAGTAAAATCCATTACCTTTGCTTTTATTCTTATTAGCTGTTGGGGCATGTTCTTTGCTGGGAAGAAAGCCCAATTTTCTGAGTTGGCTAGTTGTTCTATTTTATTATGGCCGATGTCAGCGCTTATTATGTTGGTGTACATCTATCTTGCAGGCTCGTTAATTGATAATTGGTTAAGTGCGATTATCTGGATAGCAGTTTTTGCGAGTGGTTTTTACTTGCTTAAGGTAAATACGTTATTGCCGAAACAAAGGATAAATAAAGCATTGATCCACAGTATGCACCTTATCTTTATTGTTCTATTCTTATTTACTGAAATTATTTGGTTAATGGATGTTACGTACCTTTATGTGAGTTTACATTTTGCAAGCGTAATTTTTGTTATAAGTTTATTTATTGCAATAAGCTATATACTAGCAATGAAAGTTGATTGGATAAAAGAGTACCAAAATGCTTATTGGGTAGTCACTTTTCCTGTTTTAGGTTTACTGGCACTTTCTTTAATCTTTGCAAACTTTAATGACGGCACTGAAAGTGGAGTTAAATTTATTCCATTATTTAACTTAATGGATCTAATGGGAGTTATTGGAATATGGGTTGGCTATAAATTTATATTAGTAATAAAACAGTCACCTAAATATCAAATATTATTGAAAAATAACTTGATTATATTTAATTACATTATTCCAGCTATGATTTTCTGGTGGGCAAACGGTATTTTATTAAGAGGACTAGTCTTTGCAACAGATATTGATTGGTCGAGTTATGCAATAATTAATTCCAAAGTTATCCAAACAGTATTAGCCATTATTTGGGCAATTACTGCGTTAGTGACTATGGTGATGGCGACACGTAAGAAGTTACGTTCACAATGGTTTATTGGTGGCGTACTGTTGGCCGTAGTTATCGCTAAACTTTTCCTAATTGATACATCATTAAGTAGTGGGTTGCTCAGAGCATTGGCCTTCATTGGTGTTGCAATACTGATTTTATTAATTGGGTATTTCTCACCATTGCCACCTAAAAAGCAAAGAGAAAATACAAAAGTATAGACGTTTTTTACATGTGCGTTTTATTGATCTTTGAAATTAAATCATGCATATAATCTTAAGTGATTAATGCATGATTTCATGATCTAAAGAAGAGGAGAGTATCAATGCATCAAGGTCAATGTTTATGTGGCAAGGTTAAGCTATCGACAGCGCAAGATATCTCTGCACTCAGCGTTTGTCATTGCAGTATGTGTTTGCGTTGGAATGGTGACCCTGGTTTTTCAATTGATTGTAAATCAGATTTGAAGATTGAAGGTGAAGAAAATATAACACGTTATGATTCATCTTTATGGGGAGAACGAGCATTTTGTAAGCATTGTGGTTCTCATCTTTTTTATCATCTAAAAGAAACCCATACTTACTATGTATCAGCAGGATTATTCCCCGATGCAAAAGAAAGTAAACTGACAATGCAAATTTATATAGATAGCAAACCTAATTATTATAATTTTGTAGAAAAAACGCCCATGCTAACAGAACAAGATATTATGAATATGTTCAATAAATAACATTTCATTTATTAGTTTTTTATATTTTTTTTATTTTTTAAAGACTCTTTTCTACATGAGTCTTTTTTATTATTTTATTTCATTAAATAAATATTAATGTAATATAAAGGAAGCGCTGGGTTGCTATTTTCTTATTATAGTATGATGTTTGTATTCACGCCTGTGAAGAATTGATTTAATGTTCTTTGTTATGGTGTAATTTAAAAGGAAAAAGTTATTGATAAATACATTGATAATAAGTCGAGTTGAAATATTTAGCTTGGGAATAAAAACACTTCTTAGCCAGATTAAAAAAATTAATATCCGAAAGGTGGTGAATAATGAAAATGATGCATTTCGTTATTGCCGACAATTTTCAGTTAATCTTATTATTATTTATTCAGCACCTTCAGTCTCATTAATTGATTCTATAAAAAGAATAAAGCGATCATCTTTATCAATTAAAATTATTGTTATTTCACCAAAAACAGATTCAATATTATCAATAACACTTCTTCAATTGGGTATTGAAGGTTTTATTGTAGCTGATACTTCTTGTGAAAATATTCTGCAAGCTATCCGACAGGTTTGTATCGGTCAACGGTATATAAGCCAAGAGTTAGCGATGGAAATCGCACTAACAAAATTACAGCAAGAATTAAATCCTTTACATCATCTGTCTGAACGAGAATTGCAGATTATGTCGATGATCATTAGAGGGAAGAAAATCACACAAATCGCAAGTGAGTTGAATATTAATACAAAAACAGTAAATAGCTATCGTTACCGAATGTTTAGTAAACTTAAAATTTCAGGTGATGTAGAATTAACACATATAGCAATACGTTATGGGTTAATTGAGATAGAGAGTCATTTACAAAGTGGAAGACAAATTTGACGCCAAAGCATTCTTAAGCCGAGTCACAGATAAACCAGGTGTGTATCGGATGTATGATGCAACAGACACAGTAATCTATGTCGGCAAAGCTAAAGATCTGAAAAAAAGGCTTTCAAGCTATTTTCGTACACAGGTAAATAGCCGTAAAACTGAAGCTTTAGTGAAGTGCATTGCAAATATTGATGTCACGATCACCCATACAGAAACGGAAGCTTTATTGCTTGAACACAGCTACATTCAGCGTTATCAGCCTCGCTATAATGTGTTGTTGCGAGATGATAAATCCTATCCTTATATCTATTTAAGCGGTGATAAACACCCCAGACTTGCTAGCTACCGTGGCGCAAAACATGCGAAAGGGGAATATTTTGGACCTTTTCCTAACTCCTTTGCAGTAAGAGAAACCTTAGCATTAATGCAAAAATTGTTTCCTATTCGTCAATGCGAAGACAGTGTTTATCGCAATCGTTCAAGACCTTGTTTGCAATATCAAATTGGGCGTTGCCTTGCACCTTGCGTAAAAGGTTATGTTTCTGATGAAGAATATGCCCAACAAGTTAATTATGTGCGACTTTTTCTTTCAGGTGATGATACGCAAGTTATTGATGGATTGGTTAAACGTATGGAAGGAGCTAGCCAAGAATTACGTTTTGAAGAGGCCGCTCGCATTCGTGATCAAATTCAAGCGGTAAGGCAAGTAACAGAAAAACAATTTGTTGCCAATATTGGTGATGATCTTGATGTGATCAGTGTTGCTTTTAATGGTGCGATTGCTTGTGTTTATGTTCTCTTTTTCCGTCAAGGTAAAGTGTTAGGTAGTCGGAGTTATTTTCCTAAAGTTCCTGCAAATACCTCAATCGATGAAGTTGTTCAGACTTTTATTGGTCAATTTTATTTACAAGGCAGTGCAATTCGTACTTTACCAAGTGAAATTTTGCTCGATTTTGATTTAGAAGATAAAGCCATTCTTTCTGAATCTATATCTTCAATTGCAGGTCGAAAAATTCAAATTCAAACAAAACCGCGTGGTGATAGGGCGCGCTATTTGAAATTAGCTAGAACAAATGCGGCAACGGCATTGGCTTCAAAACAAGTCGAGCAATCGACAATTTCACAGCGTTATACCTCTTTGATGTCTCTTCTTGATATGAAAGAGATAAAACGAATGGAATGTTTTGATATTAGTCACACTATGGGAGAGCAAACTGTGGCTTCATGTGTAGTATTTGACATGAATGGCCCATTAAAATCTGAATATAGGCGCTATAATATTAGTGGTATTACTCCTGGTGATGATTATGCGGCGATGAATCAAGTGCTTACTCGACGTTATGGTAAATCATTAGAAGACAGTAAGGTTCCAGATGTTATCTTTATCGATGGTGGTAAAGGGCAATTAGCACAAGCAATAGAGGTATTTGATTCTCTTAATGTTGATTGGGACAAATCACACCCGAAATTAATTGGTGTCGCAAAAGGAAGTGATCGTAAAGCAGGGCTTGAAACTTTGTTTTTTGTGCCTGAAGGTGAAGGAATGGCGTTACCTTCTGATTCACCTGCGTTACATTTGATCCAACATATTCGTGATGAATCCCATCGTCATGCAATAACGGGACATCGTCAACGTAGAGCAAAAGTAAAAAATACCAGTTCGCTGGAGTCTATTGAAGGCGTAGGGCCCAAACGTCGTCAAATGTTGTTGAAATATATGGGAGGGCTACAAGCTTTACGAGATGCAAGTGTTGAAGAAATTGCAAAAGTCCCCACAATTTCGACGGCATTAGCAGAAAAAATTTTTAATGCGTTGAAACACTAAGTGTATTGATGCACCATATTAATAACTCTCACTTTTCTAGGTCGTGTAGAACGCTATGCAACTAAATATCCCAACTTGGCTAACTCTATTTCGTGTCGCTCTAATCCCATTCTTTGTTTTGGTGTTTTATTTACCATTCAAAGATGCTCCATTAGTTTGCGCTATTATTTTTATGGTAGCAGCTGCAACAGACTGGTTTGATGGTTTTTTAGCACGTAGATGGAAACAAACTACCCGCTTCGGAGCTTTTCTTGATCCAGTAGCGGATAAAGTAATGGTTGCAACAGCACTTGTTTTAATTACTGAGTACTATCATGAGTGGTGGATAACCTTACCTGCAGCAACAATGATTGCTCGTGAAATTATTATTTCTTCATTAAGAGAATGGATGGCTGAATTAGGGAAACGTAACAGTGTTGCAGTTTCTTGGATAGGAAAAGTGAAGACGACCGCACAAATGGGATCGCTTGTTGTGTTATTATGGCGTCCTACTGTTGAAGCAGAATGGTTTGGATTCGCTTTATTATATATCGCAACAGTGCTGACTTTCTGGTCAATGTTTCAATATTTGAGCGCTGCGTGGTCAGATTTGCGCGAAGGTTGATCGAAATGACTGAAAATTCACCGAACAGTCAAAAAGATGCAAATATAGTGTTGACTAGATTCAGGAAATCAGTAGAATGCAACGCATCGAAAGGCACAACGGTTTACAGAAATAAATAAGTAAATCAGCAAGTTCGGTAATGCGGGAATAGCTCAGTTGGTAGAGCACAACCTTGCCAAGGTTGGGGTCGCGAGTTCGAGTCTCGTTTCCCGCTCCAATCTCTTATGAGATTGAGTAGTTGAGGCGCGTTGGCAGAGTGGTCATGCAGCGGATTGCAAATCCGTGTACCTCGGTTCGATTCCGGGACGCGCCTCCATTAATGCCCAGGTGGTGAAATCGGTAGACACAAGGGATTTAAAATCCCTCGGCTGTAAGGCTGTGCGGGTTCAAGTCCCGCCCTGGGCACCATCTCTTTAAGATAAAGAGTTTGGTGCAAAAAGAAAGTCCATTGTAAATGGCATTGAGAAGTAAATAAGTAATAAGTCGTCCATGCCAGTATCTATCTTAGTAATAAGGATTTACGGACGCACCACAGAATTTAGCCCAGGTGGTGAAATCGGTAGACACAAGGGATTTAAAATCCCTCGGCTGTAAGGCTGTGCGGGTTCAAGTCCCGCCCTGGGCACCATATAAATAGCGGACCTTAACTTGGGTCCGTTTTTTCTTCCTCTAGCAACAAGTTAGTGAGAGAAAAGCAAAAAACTAAAGTTAGCTGTTTTAGAAGTAAATGCTTTAAATTTATTTGTTATCTATCTTGTTTGATAAACAAGTATTAAGTGTGACAAGTAAATACAATTTAGCCCAGGTGGTGAAATCGGTAGACACAAGGGATTTAAAATCCCTCGGCTGTAAGGCTGTGCGGGTTCAAGTCCCGCCCTGGGCACCATATAAAAAAGCGGACCTTAATAAGGTCCGTTTTTTTTTGATCATAAAAAGTAAAAATCAAATTGAATATATTATTTTATTGCTACTTAAATATGATTTTATCAACTCGATGGGTATAAAATAAAAAATCACCTTATCAGGTGTAGCAATAAGGTGATTTATATTTAATGTTTTTTGTATTAGTGTTTGGCAATTAACTCTTTGTATTTAAAGCAATGACTCGATCTCTTAGTATAATAAAACGAGTCAATACATCGTCTACCGTAAGAAGCCCTACATTATCTTCAGGTGCCTTCAGTACTTCACTGGCAATATGCCATGGACCCCAAAAATCAGCATCACTATTACCAAACATCGCTACTGTCGGCACACCAACACCCACTGAAATATGTAATGCACCACCATCGCTGGTTAGCATCTGATCACATAAAGACATACCAGCCATTAATTCTCTAAGATTTTGCGTAGGTACTGGCGTAATAGGGATATCTTTGCACTGTTCAAGGATAAACTGTGCTTTTTCATCATCACCGGGGTGCTGTTTATTGTCGTTGCTTCCTGGCGACCAAAAGAGAAGAATGTGGCATTTTTCACGTTGTGTTAATTGGTGTGCTAACTCGATAAATTTTTCTGCTTGCCAACGTTGTTGTGGTTTACGTGAACTGATTTGTAAGCCGTAAATAGGAACATTTTCAGTTATTTTAATGCGTTGACGAATTGCAGAGATCTCTTCATCTTTGACATACAATTTTAAAGGGCCAGCTTTTTTCTCTATTCCAAGAGGATGGGCTAGTTGACAGAACAACTCAGCGATATGGCCTTTGTTAGACGGCGTTGGAATAGGATCTGTCACTGCTGAAGGCGCGTCATTGCCAATAGCGATAATACGCTTAGCACCTGATAATTTTGCCCATTGTAATGCTCTTTTGGCCCAATGGTCACGAGCAACAATTGCGATATCATAATGCTGACGACGCATATCAAAAATAATTTTCAAGCGACTTAGAATAAGTTTTAGGGATGATTGTCCTGATTTTTTATGATGTAATTTACTGTAAATATGTACATTTCCAACAGAAGGGTTGCCTTCTAGGATGGCTTGATTGTAAGAGTTTACGAGCAGATCTATTTTTGTATTATATTCATGGGCAAGAGAGTCAATTAATGGTGTTGTAAGTATTAAATCACCAATGTTATCTCTTTGTATTATTAATATTTTAGGCATAATTAGATTTATGTATATTCGAATGAGAGAAATTCATTGCTGATGAGTATGACTTCAGCAGTAATCATATTGTATATTTATGATTATAAGCGATTCGATATGTAGAGGCATCTTTATCAGGGAATTAATCTGCTTTTGGGATAGGGATAGGAAATGAGAAGAAGATAAGCTCAAAGGCTGTACTATTGATAATACGATGACTATTTTTTAGATAATCATCGTATTTGTTATATGTCTTAATATAAAATTTATCTTTAGTAACTAAGACTATGTTTATAATGCCATTTACGGGTAATTAAAAACACGCTTCCAAAATATCGAGTACATCTTTAGAGGTTAGCTTTTGATAGCCTCTACCAATAATTGTGGTTGATTGTGCAATCTCAGGAAGCATTTCTCTTGTTGCACCTAAGGCTTCTAATGATGTAATAATGCCGCATTCCTTTGTGAAACGTTCTAGTGCATCAATACCTTCAAGGGCAATTTGATCTTGCGTTTTTCCTTCTGCGGAAATTCCCCATACTTGAGTTGCAAATCGTACAAATTTTTCAATACCAAACTTATAGATAAAACGATAATAAGGTAGAGAAATCGCTGCGAGTCCCATTCCATGTGCACAGTCTGTATAAGCCCCTAATTGATGTTCAATCATATGAACTTGCCAATCTTGTGTTTTTGATAATCCTGTGAGGGTATTTAATGCAAGTGTTGCATTCCACATAAGATTACTTCTGGCTTCGTAATCTGTTGGATTTTTTAGTGCGATACGTAAATTATCAATCGAAGATTTTAATAAACTTTCAATTAAATAATCGGTTGTATTTGCACCTTCATCAGAAAAATATTGCTCCATCAAATGCGACATAGTGTCAAAAACACCACTTACCATCTGATACTGAGAAACAGAAAAAGTATATTCTGGGTTTAAAATCGAGAACTTAGGAAATACATTTGCAGGAAATGCACGTCCAATTTTATATTTAGTCTCTTCATGGGTAATAACTGAACCACCATTCATTTCAGAGCCTGTGCCTACCATGGTAAGAATTGATGCGACAGGAACAATTTTATTTGTCACATCTTGGTATTCAACCCAGTATTTTTGGAAAGGATCTTCATTTTCACAATAAGCCGAAATGGAAATGCCTTTCGCACAATCGATAACGGAGCCACCACCGACCGCTAATATCAAACTGACATTGTGTTCGCGAACTAGCTGAGCACCTTCCATCATTTTTTTATAAGTTGGGTTTGGCATAACGCCTGATAACTCAACAATGTTTTTACCTGCATGACGGAGTATGGTTATAACCTCATCATAGAGCCCATTTGATTTAATCGCGTTACGGCCATACATCAGCATAACTGTTTCGCCATAATGTGATAATTCATCATTTAATTTAGCAAGAGAATTCTTACCAAAATGAATGGTGGTTGGATTATAGTAAGAGAAATCGAGTTGCATTTTGATATCCTTTTGCCAGATTAAAGACTATCTAATTAAAGCCTAATGTATTTTTTAACTTCAAATAAGATAGAGACAGATTAATTGTTGAGGAAAATGCTATCGCTTTCGCATTTAGAAATGAATGTCTGATCTTCTTAGTCTCTTGCCTATTTTTCCAAAAAACTAAAATGATGATTGTGAATAATATAAATCAGCTTAGAGAAAGAACAAGAGCATTTATAACGGTTAAATATGATCCGTTTCTTTAAGCAACTTAATGTCTGTTGCTGGTGGAGCTCCGAATAATCGACTATATTCACGACTAAATTGAGAAGGGCTTTCATAACCAACTCGGAAAGTGGTTGTCGTTGCACCTAAATTTTCAGTTAACATTAATCGACGGGCTTCACTGAGTCGTAATTTTTTTTGGAATTGAAGCGGAGTCATTGATGTCATTGTTTTAAAATGAGTATAAAAAGCAGATTTGCTCATTCCAGAACATGAAGCCAATTCACTGATATTTAATGGTTTTATATAATTACTTTTTAACCAATCAATCGCTTTAGCTATTTGATGACTATGACTACCTGCTGTGACGATTTGATTCAATCGTTCACCTTGCTCTGTAATAAGTAGACGATAAAAAATCTCACGCTTTATACCTGGAGCAAGAATTTTAATACTATCAGGCTCATCAAGAAGAGTGAGCAAGCGAATAAAGGCATTGACTAAAGGTTCTGATAATTTGCCAACAGCAATTCCTTTTTGAGCATTTAAATCTGAGTTAAATGTTAATTCACTATCAACGATGAGTTGCGATATTTCTTGCAGATCTAACTCCATAACTAGCCCTAAAAAAGGTTTCTCGTTGCTGGCTTTCATAATATTTGCCATAACTGGGAGTTCTATTGAAGAAATTAAAAAATGGTTGGCATCATAAATAAAGCTTTCTTCTCCTAAGATCACTCTCTTTTCACCTTGGGCAATTAAACATATTCCTGATTTGTGAGTATGGCTGGTAATTGGTGTAGGAGAAGTCCAGTGTGTCAGCGTTAATCCCGGAATTTGAGTTTCAAATTGATTAGTATCATGAGTCCATTTTTCAATCTGCATGGCTAGTTTTTGAGTTAATAACGCCATGTTTTCTAATTTATTCATATGGACTCCATACGGGATAAAGCGATTAATATTGTCGTCGTCGCAAAATTATAATGTATGAGATGAATATTAGAAAATTATTTGACGTATATTTAATAAGAAATCTGGAAAGTAAACATCAAAAATAAGATAGGCTGTGCCTAATAAATCACAGCCTTATGAATATATTATTTATTGGTTTTATTTTTTTCTAACCATTTTTGCATTTGTTCTATTTCAGGGCCTTGCGCATCAATAATAGCCTGAGCTAGTTTACGCATTTCAGGATCAGTACCGTATTTCAACTCAATCTTAGCCATATCAATAGCGCCTAAATGGTGGGCAATCATGCCATCAGCAAAAGCGACATCTGCATTATCGGTATTCATCCCTTTTGCCATATCGGCATGCATCTTATTCATGGAATCATTGAGTTCTTTTTGCATTGGCGAACTGTTATGAGGTGTATCCATATTCATGTTCATGTGTGTATTGTTTGCCATTGCACCAAAAGAGATAGCACTCATTAAAATAACAGCAGTAGGTAAAATCTTTTTCATAACAGTTTCCTTTAATTTATCGTGTAATTGTTATTACTCTAAAGATTCCCCCTAGGGGAAGGTCAATGTTGTTATTCAAAGTTTAATGTTCTTTACCTTTAATGACGTAATTACAAAATAGCCTTTTTAACCCATTTTATTTCAATTGGTTATATCCCTAAATTCAATTTCATATCTCTTTATACACTCAGAATTTCTTTATAAAAGATAGAAAAGTAATGATAACTATTCCCATTTAATGTATTTTATTATAAAGTTGCATTATTAATACAACTTTAAGGCGAGCTATATGGATAATCAAACTACAGCGCAGTCTATGTCTCAAGAGCACTCAAAAGCAGGACATACCTTTTTAGCAAGTTTAGGGAAAACACGTTTAAGACCCGGCGGTGTAGAGGCATCTGATTGGTTGATTAATAACGCACATTTTACATCATCAAGCCATGTTCTTGAGATTGCTTGTAATATGGCGACAACTTCAATTGAAATTGCTAAGGAATATGGTTGCCATATTATTGCTGTCGATATGGATGATAATGCTTTAGCTCATGCACAGAATAATGTTGATAAAGCACAATTATCACATTTGATTCAATTAACCAAAGCCAATGCGTTATCTTTGCCTTTTCCTGATAATACGTTTGATATTGTTATAAATGAAGCAATGTTGACAATGTATGCAGATAAAGCCAAAACAAAGCTAGTAAAAGAGTATTACCGTGTTTTAAAACCCGGTGGTTTATTATTAACTCATGATATTATGAAGAAAAATGATGATGTTAATAGAGATAAATTAATCGGTGTAGTGAAATCAAATGTAGCACCAATGTTTAAGCAAGAGTGGCATGATTTATTTATTAATATTGGTTTCTCAGAAGTAAAAATAAAATCTGGCAACATGAGTTTAATGTCACCTATTGGTTTAATTCGTGATGAAGGTTTATTTAGAACAGCTAAGATAATTAAAAATGGATTGGCAAATAAGCAAAATAGGCCACGCTTCTTATCAATGTTTCGTTTTTTTAGAGAAAATCGGCATATTTTAAATTATATTGCGTGTTGCTCTAAAAAATAATTCCATCAAGAAAAGCTTATATATCATTTAATGGCACCTAGGTAAAACTAGGTGCTTGTTTTTCTATTAATAAGAATAAATAGAACTGTATACCTCCGTAATAAAATGTAAAAAATAAAAAGAATCGTAATCCAGATTGAACCTGATTTATTTTAACTATATATATTAAAAATAAGCATTAAAAATAAGCATTAAAAAATAAATATTAAAACAGATATGATTGATATGTGGAGTTTAATATGAAACAGATACTTATTATTGCAGGAGGGATATTATCGCTGACTATTATGTTGGCTATTCTTGTCGCTATTATCATAGTATCTGTCATTAAAGAAAATACCACTGAGTTTTGGAGTGAAAGCCGTGAATTGATTGAAAATTCGTCATCAACAGTACGTAAAACGCTTTCTACCGTAGAAGCAAAACGCGATACGCTTATGGCTATTTATCAATCTAAAGATAATAATGGAAGTTGTCAGCAGTTAGCTGAAAAGCTAAATGATGTTGAAAAAGCACTTTCTAATGGAAATTTAACGCTATCACGACCAGCAAAAGAACAAATTTCAACTATCAAAAATGCTTTTGATGGTTCGACATCACCTACGAAAAATATTGCTTGCGAGCAAGCAATTCAAGTTATTACTGACTTGAGTCAGTAATCTTAATATCCTTTCTATTTTTATTTATCTTTTATCCAACAGTAAGATTATTTTCGGTTATTAAATTAGTATCTCTTAACTTAATTCAATGAATATGCGATATATTTTTCTTGAAAAGAGTATATTTTTATTCTTTACCATAAAGTAGCAATAGGGCATTTATATCTACAATCTTACTATTAAAAGATTATGTTAACGTTAAAAAGAAGTTGCCAAGGGGATTTAAAATCGCGATACGAATATGCTAAAATTGATAGCTGATTCGCTTTAGCAGTGAGATTTGGTGATAATTTGGTTTATTTTTTGTTTCTAACGAAATGTGTTTTTATTTTTAATACTATTTTTTATTTTCAATCTAATAAATCAATTTTAGCGCAAGTAAGAAAAGCAAATCAGACAAAAGCTTCTATCAAAAGCATGGCATATATATCAATATAATTTAAGAAAATATCAATCAATTATGAATATCGCAGCATCAAACGTAAATGAAGTTAGCCGACAAACAGCGTGGATCAGGGTAATAATATTATCATTCGCGGCTTTCGTTTTTAATACAACAGAATTTGTTCCTGTTGCATTGTTAAGTGATATTTCTGAAAGCTTTGGTATGCTCCCAGCTCAAACAGGTTTAATGATCACGATATATGCTTGGGTTGTTGCTTTAATGTCTCTGCCTTTAATGATAATGACAAGTAAAGTTGAGCGACGTAAGTTACTTATTATTTTATTTATACTCTTTATTTTAAGTCATATTTTATCTGGTGTGGCATGGGATTTTAAATCACTGATAGCAGGGCGTATTGGTGTCGCTTTTTCTCATGCAGTATTTTGGTCTATTACTGCATCACTAGCTATTAGAGTAGCACCTGCTGGTAAACGCGCTCAGGCATTAGGTTTATTAGCAACAGGAACAGCACTTGCAACAGTATTAGGTTTACCTATTGGTCGTGTTGTTGGACAGTGGTTAGGATGGCGTGCAACATTTATGGGCATTGGGATATTAGCCTTAATTACTATGTTTGCATTAATGCGTTATTTACCTTTATTACCAAGTGAGCATTCAGGATCACTAAAAAGTGTGCCTATGTTATTAAAGCGCGGCCCACTCATGGGGATCTTTCTATTAACGGTTATTGCCGTAACGGCGCATTTTACAGCGTATAGTTATATCGAGCCTTTTGTGGTTGATATTGCAAATCTGGATCAGAATTTTGCTACGTTGGTGTTATTGATTTTTGGTGGAGCCGGTATCATTGGTAGCGTGTTATTTAGTCGTTATAGCACCAAAATGCCAACATCATTCTTATTTTCAGCCTTAATATTGCTTACTGTTTGTTTAAGCTTATTAATGATCAGTAGCCAGAATCTAACCGCATTTATTGTGCTGATTATATTTTGGGGTATTGGATTTATGTGTATTGGGCTAGGAATGCAGGTGAAAGTGATTGATTTAGCACCTGATGCAACAGATATCGCTATGTCTATTTATTCTGGTATTTTTAATATCGGTATTGGTGCTGGAGCATTGATTGGTAATCAGGTTATTTTACATGCTGGTATGACAAACATTGGCTATGCAGGAACAATATTAAGTATTATTGCAGCGGTTTGGTGTGGTTTTATCTTTAATCGTTATCGTGTTGCTATGGGCGGGGAACCCCGCCAAAGGAATCAACTTCATCAACACTAAATAAGTATTTCTACGATATAAAGGCACTTATTCAATAGGAAGAGTGCCTTTTTTATTTGTTGTAGATGAATATCCGTAATCTCGCTTGTGATAGAATTCACAAAATTGACTTTGTATAGGATTAAGGCGAAAAAATGAATGGATTAACTTACTTAATGTTGGCAATTATATCTGAAGTCATTGCGACAACAATGCTGAAAGCTTCTGATGGTTTTAGCCGATTATATCCATCTATTGTAGTCGTCATTGGTTACTGTCTTTCTTTTTGGGCACTTTCTCAAGTGGTAAGAGTTATGCCATTAGGTATTGCTTATGCAATATGGAGTGGATTAGGGATAGTTTTAGTCTCTGTTGCAGCAGTATTTCTTTATCAACAAAAACTCGATTTACCTGCCATTGTTGGTATGACTTTAATTATTGCTGGTGTTTTAGTTATAAATCTACTTTCAAAAAGTGCTTCACACTAATAGGAATAACTGGAATAAATTAGGGTGTCTTTGATGCAAAAGAAATTTAAAACAGCTTGTTATCTTATTATGTTGACTAGCTTTGCTTTTATTGCAGGATGCAGTAATTCAGCGCAGACACAATATTCATCTACACAAATGGTTAGTAAAAGTCGAACGATACCGACAACCAGCCTTGATATTCCCTTAGAAGAATCAGCCAAGGCAACCTGTGTCTTTTCAGGTGGTGTGCCTTCTTTAAACTATGAATTGCATGGCGGTCAAACGCCAGTGTGTCAATTTGCTAATGGTAAGCGTTGTAGTGAACAAGCTTTAATAGAAGGGGCTTGCATTCCAGGTTAAAGCTTATTTGGGGTTGAATGCTGAATCACCATTTCTCTATTATAAAAATAGCCTTTAGTTTATCGCTAAAGGCTATTTTCTTTTTTATTCTTTTGTCTTAAAAGAACTTGTTATTTGGCTCATTAATACTAATAAACCTACAACAAAATAAGCAGAGAAAATAATAAGCATCCATTGTGGCATTTCTAAAGTTAAGAATTGCCATTGGCTGACAGAGCAATCACCGGTTGCTTGGAATACAGAAGGGAACCAATCTTGCAGGGCAAACCAAGAAGGTAAAGTGACAAAGAAATCACAGGTTGCAAAAGGTGATGGATTCAGAATAAGTTGTGTATGCTCCCAAGCTAGTTCAATTCCTCGGTATGCAGAATAAATCCATAAGAAACTACCCGCCATACGCATAAGAGCCATTTTAGGTGCAGATGCCCCAATCAATGCAGCAACTAAGATCCCTAATACCGCGATACGTTGATAGACGCACATTACGCAAGGCATTAATTCCATTCCGTACTGAAAATACAATGCAGCACCTTCAAGACCTATTGCTGTTAATGCGAGCAACAGCCATGAAAAACGGCTTTGTGACCAGTGACGAAGAGAAGTCAGCATAATAATATCCATTTAAATATTAAATAAAATAAGTGCCTATTCTGCCCAAAAATCAAGCGCAAAAAAAGTTAAAACCTGTTATTTCACAAATATTTACATTCAAGCTTATTTTAATGAAAAAAATAGGACTTTTATCAAATAAAAGTCCTATTTATGTGGTGTAACTGTGGATCTATTGTTATGGAATAGCAACTAAACCAATTTCATAAAACCAGTGTGTTGCAGGAACAAGCCAAAATTCAACAGCCAGTAAACCAAGCAATGTCATTACAATTGTATATGGCAGTGCCATTATCACCATACGACCATATGATAAACGGATAAGTGGTGATAATGCTGATGTTAATAAGAACAGGAATGCGGCTTGACCATTTGGCGTCGCAACAGAAGGTAAGTTTGTACCTGTATTAATAGCAACACCAATATGTTCATATTGTGATTGGCTAATTAATCCATTTTGCAATGCTGTTAAAGCTTCACTGATATAAACCGTACCCACAAACACGTTATCTGAAATAGCAGATAGTAGACCATTAAAGAGGTAAAAAAGAGACAGTTGTGAGGATTCTGAAGCTTGAAGAACAAACTGAATAATAGGGCCAAATAATTGTTGATCAATAATAACAGCAACAATAGAGAAGAAAACAGTCAATAACGCAGTGAAAGGTAAGGCTTCTTCAAATGCTTTACCAAGAGCGTGTTCTTCTGTGATCCCACAAAATGCAGTGGCAAGAATAATAACAGATAAACCGATAATACCGACTTCTGCTAAATGGAGCGCTAAAGCAACAATCAACCAAATACCAATTAATGCTTGGATCATCAGTTGTGCTTTTTCTTGAGAAGTGCGTTTTTCACTGTTTTTCTTATCGTATTCAGTGAGAACTTTACGAACTAAATCAGGTAATTCAGCACCATAACCAAAGAGCTTAAAGCGTTCTACAAGGTAGCACACTGCAAGGCCAGCAAAGAAAACAGGAATAGTGACAGGTGACATTCTGATAAAGAAGGTCACAAAATCCCACTCTAAATGTTTTGCAATAATAAGGTTTTGTGGTTCACCAACCATGGTCATTACGCCACCTAATGCAGTACCAACACCCGCATGCATCATTAAGCTACGTAAAAAAGCACGGAATTGTTCTAAAGTTTGTTTTTTTTCTGCGGTATCAATAAATCCATCATTATTTAATTCTGCACCTGATTGGTTAGAAGCGAAATTATGATAAATAGAATAGAAACCGAGAGAGACACTGATTACAACCGCGATAACGGTTAAAGCATCTAAAAAGGCAGATAAAAATGCACTTGCGAAGCAAAAGGCAATAGACAACATTCGTTTAGAGCGAATGGATAACAGCAGTTTAGTAAAAGCAAACAGTAATAATTGCTTCATAAAATAGATACCTGCAACCATAAAGACAAGAAGCAAAATCACTTCAAGGTTGTTGGCAATTTCATGACCAATCTGTTTTGGGCTAGTCATACCAATGATGACGGCCTCAATAGCAAGTAATCCTCCGGGTTGTAACGGGTAACACTTTAGCGCCATAGCCAGTGTAAAAATAAATTCTACAACTAATAGCCAACCGGCGACAAAAGGGTCAACAAAGAAAAAAATCAGTGGGTTGATAATTAAAAAAGTAAGAATAGCAAGCTTATACCAATCTGGGGAATTCCCCATAAAGTTCTTTAGTAGTGCTTGTCTTATACTCATATCCATTAGGTTTCTCATCCTCCAAATAGAGATTTTAAGCGCAATGATGCGCAATTTAACCATAGTACGCGCTAATCGCTGTGAAATTAAGCGCCTCAGTAATAATAAATTGATAAAGCTACATCAAGTTTTATGATGCCATTCACTATTTAATGATGGTTGAGCTATATCAAAATTACGCATTCTGATATTATCTTTTCCATTATTAGCAGAAAAATCGCTTCGGAAGAAATAAAAATATGGTTATTAAGGCTCAAAGCCCCGCAGGTTTTGCGGAAGAGTATATTGTTGAAAGCATCTGGAATAATCGTTTTCCTCCTGGATCTATTCTTCCAGCGGAACGTGAGCTCTCTGAATTAATCGGTGTTACAAGAACCACATTAAGAGAAGTGTTACAACGCCTTGCTCGTGATGGTTGGTTAACAATTCAACACGGAAAGCCAACGAAGGTAAACAATTTCTGGGAAACATCAGGCCTTAATATCCTTGAAACAGTCGCTCGTCTCGATCATGATCGAGTACCACAGTTAATAGATAACTTATTGGCCGTCAGAACCAATATCTCAGCTATTTTTATACGTACAGCATTTAGAAATAGCCCTGAAAAATGTATTGAAATTTTAAACCATGAGCTTACTACTGAAAATAGCGCTGATGAGTTTAGTGAACTGGATTACAACATTTTCCGTGGATTGGCGTTTGCATCAGGTAACCCAATTTATGGTCTTATCTTAAACGGCTTAAAAGGGCTTTATACGCGCGTAGGTCGTTATTATTTCTCAAATATTCAAGCCAAAGAACTCGCATTAGCATTCTATAAAAAACTGGCTGCATTATGTGAGCAAAAAGATGTCGAGCATGTCATGGAATGTGTCCGTCAATATGGTAAAGACAGTGGTGTTATCTGGCAAAGTTTACAGTCACCATTACCAAGTGACCTAGAAGAAGTAAAACGCTAATTACGTTTGCTGCTTTATCACAATAGAAAAACCAGTATGCATATAATTTGTGATACTGGTTTTTTTATGCTTTTTAAAAAGCCAATGTGTCATTTTTTAGGCAATGCTTTAAATAGGTTATTTTTAGTAAAAAGAGTAACCAAAGTGAGTTAATTTAGGCGTTATCATCTTAAAATAAGCTAATTTTTAGATTTTAATAAAGTTCCAATTTTCTTTTCCTACACCTTAAAATCCCTTCAATTTAAAATAATTTACTAATCAATATTTTTATAATTTACAGTAAAAATAATATATCATTGATTTTACTGGTTAATTAAATGTTTTTTTTTGAAAATCATCTGTCGAATAACAATCAAATGTGACTTAACTCTAAAATCTATCTTTTTATTGGCTTAGATGATTATTCTATATTGGCTTTTTGTGTATGGAATATTATTCTTATGTTATATCAATGTAAATTATTGGAGTCTTGCCATGAAAGTGATCATCTTAGGTGGCGGCGTTATTGGTGTAACGAGTGCGTGGTATCTTGTGCAACAAGGCCATGAAGTCATTGTTGTTGATAGACAAAATAGTGCAGCTGAAGAGACGAGTGCAGGTAATGCAGGCCAAATATCTCCAGGGTATGCAACGCCTTGGGGCGCGCCAGGTATTCCATTAAAAGCAGTTAAATGGATGTTTCAAAAGCACGCACCATTAGCGATTAAACCCGATGGCTCACTTTTCCAATTACGTTGGATGTGGCAAATGTTACGTAATTGTGATGCGTCACATTACACTATGAATAAAAGCCGCATGGTGCGTATTGCCGAATATAGCCGTGATTGCATTCGTCAGTTACGCCAAGACACTGGCATTGAATATGAAGGTCGCCAAGGCGGCACTCTGCAACTTTTCCGTGATCAAAAGCAATTTGATAATGCAGCCAATGATATTGCTGTATTAAAGCAAGAAGGCGTTGCTTATGAATTGTTAACTGCGGATCAACTAAAATTAGCCGAACCTGCACTTGAGCATGTTAGTCACAAATTGACAGGTGGTTTACGTTTACCAAATGATGAAACGGGTGATTGCCAAACTTTCACGAAAAGACTCGCTAAAATGGCAGAAGATGCAGGTGTTACTTTCTTGTTTAACAAAGAAATCAAACATTTGTTATTTGATGGTGATAAAGTAGCGGGTGTTCAATGTCATGATGGATTATTAACAGCCGATCATTATGTTGTTGCCATGGGCTCTTATTCAACAGAGTTTTTGAAAAACAAAGTCGCTATTCCAGTTTACCCTCTTAAAGGTTATTCACTTACGATGCCGATTATTGATGCTTCAAGAGCACCAACATCCACTATTTTAGATGAAACTTATAAAATCGCAGTAACTCGTTTTGATGAGCGAATTCGTGTTGGCGGAATGGCAGAAGTCGTTGGTTTTAATCTGGATATTTTAAAATCGCGCTGTGAAACATTAAAAATGGTTGTACAAGATCTCTATCAAGGTGGTGGTGATATTGAGAAAGCCACTTTTTGGACAGGTTTAAGACCTATGACACCTGATGGTACACCAATTGTAGGACCTACGGCTTATCGCAATTTATCATTAAATACAGGGCACGGCACATTAGGTTGGACAATGGCATGTGGCTCTGGACAATTATTGGCTGATTTAATTTCAGGGAATAAACCTGCTATTGCCGCTGATGATTTATCTGTGTTTCGGTATATCGATGGCTTTAATACTAAATTGCTCTTACCGGGGCAAAAACTTGATGCAGCTTATTAATTGAGGAAAAAACATGTCCAGACCCACAAAAGTAACCATTAACCTCGATGCATTAAGCCATAATCTATCTGTTATTAAAGAGAGAGTCAGAGGCAGCAAAGTGTGGTCTGTTGTAAAAGCAGATGCTTATGGACATGGATTATCCTGTGTTTGGCCGGCATTAAGTCATACTGATGGTTTTGCATTAATTGAGTTAGACAAAGCTATCATGTTAAGAGAGCAAGGATGGGTTGGTCCCATCCTTTTACTCGAAGGTTTTTTTAAACCAGAAGATGTCTATTTACTCGAGCGCTATTCACTTACCACCGCAGTGCATTCAGATTGGCAATTTGATGCCATAGAAAAAGCACAATTAGAAAGACCTATCAATATTTATCTTAAGCTTAATAGCGGAATGAACCGTTTAGGTTATCGTCCTGATGCTTATCAACAAGCGATTGATCGTGCGAAAAGTATCAAAAATATTGGTTCAATTATCCAAATGTCGCATTTTGCTAATGCAGATACTGGATTGAACATGAATGCACAAAAGGCCGCCATTAATCAGGCAATGGTAAATGAATTACCTCGGTGTTTGGCAAATTCAGCTGCAACGTTATTTGATCCTGAAACTTATCAAGATTGGGTACGCCCAGGTATTATTTTATATGGTGTTTCTCCTTCGGGTGTTTGGCAAGATATTGCTAATTTCGATTTACAACCCGTAATGACATTTAATAGTGAAATATTAGCCATTCAACAAGTCAAAAAAGGTGAGCAGATAGGTTATGGTAGCCGATATACCGCTGAGCGTGATATGCGGATCGGTGTTGTTGCCTGTGGTTATGCTGATGGTTATCCAAGACACGCACCAGACGGTACACCTGTTATTGTTAATGGACATAAAACACAATTGGTAGGGCGCATCTCTATGGATATGCTAACCATTGATGTTACGGATTTTCCTGATGTCAATTACGGTAGTCCAGTTGAATTATGGGGGAAAGAACTTCCTGTTGATGATGTTGCAATGGCATGTGGCACTATTGGTTACGAATTACTGTGTGCAATAGCACCAAGAGTTATTGTTGAAGTGATGATAAATTTACCTAATTCCACTTTTTCTGATCTAAATGAAAGTTGTTGATAATCACTAAACTAGAATAAGATTAAATTTATTTTGATTTGGTGATCCTATGAGTAATGGCATTGCATTGCGTGTGAAAGGAAAGGTTCAAGGCGTTGGATTTCGCCCATTTGTTTGGCAATTAGCTCATCGTTTTGGTTTATTAGGGCAAGTGAGCAATGATAGTTTGGGGGTATTGATACATTTAACGCCTTCACCTAAAAATGCACTCTTTATAGAGGCATTAAAAGCAGAATGCCCACCATTAGCACGTATTGAACGTATAGAAGAATCACCTTATCAATGGGAACAGCTACCTACTGATTTTATTATTGTAAAAAGTGGTGGTGGCGAAATGGATACACAAGTTGTTCCTGATGCAACAACTTGCCAAGCTTGCATTGATGAATTGTTTGACCCACAAAATCGTCGTTATCATTATCCTTTTATTAACTGCACACATTGTGGCCCTCGTTTTACTATTATAAAAAAAATGCCTTATGACAGGCCTTTTACTTCTATGTCTGAATTTCCATTCTGCCCTGAATGTAAACATGAATATGAAGATCCCGCAGATAGACGGTTTCATGCTCAGCCTAATGCATGCCCTGTATGTGGGCCTCATATCTGGCTTGCAGATAATCAGGGTAAAGAGTTAGCAACGAAAGAGCTTGCATTAACCCAAGCTTGTGAAGCATTACTTGCTGGAAAAATTGTTGCAGTTAAAGGTATTGGTGGTTTTCATTTAGTGTGTGATGCACGTAATAATGAGAGCGTTGCATTATTACGCGAACGCAAGTACCGACCCGCAAAGCCATTAGCTGTGATGATCACAGGAATTGATCAAATTAAAGCAGATAAGCAAGATCTCGATTTTCTTCCTACAGCTATCCAAACATTGCAAAGCACCGCAGCCCCAATTGTATTAGTCCCTAAAACTGTTACACCTAAACTTGCGGAGCTTATTGCGCCGGGATTAACTGAAATTGGTGTTATGTTGCCAGCCAATCCACTGCAACATCTATTAGCGCGTGGTACGAACATTCCTCTTGTTATGACATCAGGAAATGCATCAGGCCATACACCAGCATTAAGTAATGAAGATGCCTTAATGCAATTGAAAGATATTGCAGATTTATTCTTAATGCATAATAGAGAAATTATACAAAGGGCGGATGATTCATTAGT
Source organism: Proteus sp. PR00208 (assembly GCF_016238545.1). Lineage (NCBI taxonomy): Bacteria > Pseudomonadati > Pseudomonadota > Gammaproteobacteria > Enterobacterales > Morganellaceae > Proteus > Proteus sp. PR00208. The sequence continues at coordinate 93,309 of NZ_JAEHQE010000012.1, forward strand.
TCGTATTGAGGGTAAACAGAGCGTCATGATCCGACGTTCTCGCGGATATGTACCTGATGCGATTTCATTACCTGAAGATTTTGAGGCGCAACCGTCAGTGCTTGCAATGGGGGGCGATCTCAAAAATGTATTTTGCTTATTACGTCAGCATCAAGCCATTATGGGGCCTCATTTAGGGGATCTTGATGATTTAAGCGTGCGACAACAGTTGGTAAAATCGTTGGCTCTCTTCCAACAAATTTATCGCTTCACCCCTAAAGCAATTGCAATAGATGCACATCCTAACTACATCAGTCATCAGTTGGGTAAGCAGTTTGCTCAAGAGCAAAATATTCCGGTTATTGAAGTCTCTCATCATCATGCACATATTGTTTCTTGTCTTGCTGAACATGGTCATACACATCAACAAGGTGCTGTTATTGGTATTGCTCTTGATGGATTAGGTTTGGGACAAGACGGGACTTTATGGGGTGGAGAATGTTTGCTGGTGGATTATCAAAAATCAGAACGGATTGGTGGGCTTCCTGCGGTTGCTATGCCAGGAGGCAATCTTGCCTCAGTTCAACCTTGGCGAAACTGGTTCGCACATTTAGCTACTTTTTCTAAAGATTGGCAAGGTAGTGTTATCGCCAAAATGATACCTAGTAATGATTTGCAAATATTAAGTAAGGCAGTAGAACGTGGTTTAAATTCGCCTAAAGCCTCTTCTTGTGGTCGGTTTTTTGATGCAGTTTCAGCATCATTAGGATTAGGGCCTAAAGAAATAAGTTGGGAAGGTGAAGCTGCATGTTACTTACAAACGGCGGCATTACAGTGTCATCAAGACAAACAAACAGAAATTATTAAGCAATATGGGCATTTGATGCCTGTAAAAAACAACTTGCTTGATCTATCTGTTTTTTGGACACAATGGGAGGATGTTGATCTTAATGTCAGTGAAAAAGCGTGGTTATTTCATTATTTATTAGCTGAAAGTTTAAGCGAAATTGCATTGCAATGTGCGGATGAACATCAGATTGATACCATTGTACTTACGGGGGGTGTGTTAAATAACATGCTACTCAAACACCTGTTTAAGAAAAAATTAAACAATAAAAAAGTATTAACACCTATGATGTTACCTGCTGGTGATGGCGGTATTGCATTAGGGCAAGCATTGATTGCTACACATTTAATGCAAAAATAAAATAATTATAGGTAAAATAATGCCAGTTTTAGTTAGTTGTGACTGAAATAGGTTTTTGGTTGCTACTTTATTAATGATTAATGACAATATGGAAAATCATCGTGAGTAATAAGAAGATTATCGTTTCTTTGGCCGTTATTGCAGGATTAAGCACGCCAGCAGCATTTGCTGGAGAATGGTCAATTGGTGGTTCAGTTTTAGCACAAGTCACTCCTTATAAAGGGGCTAAATCAAAAGATTATTTATTACCAGTACCGCAAGTTAATTACCAATCAGAGAATTTCTATTTCGCAACGTTAGCGGCGGGATATTACCTATGGAATACACCGAAAGATCAACTTTCTGTTGATTTACACTACTATCCTCAAGCCTTTAAACCAAGCGATAGTGACGATGAGCAAATGAAAAAACTGAATCGTCGCCGTGACACTATGATGGGTGGCTTTACTTATAAACACCACGAATCATGGGGTAGCTTAAGAGCGATCGTTTCTGGTGATATGCTAGGCAAAAGTAACGGTATTATCGCTGACGCCGCTTATTTATATCCTTTCGAATTTGGTAACTGGTCTTTACAACCAGGTGCAGGTGTTGTTTGGGAAAACAAAAAGCAAAACCGTTACGCTTATGGTATTACTCACGCAGAATCTCAACGTAGTGGTTTAGCAGAATATACGCCAAATGATAGCTGGAGACCGTATGTAGAGCTATCGGCGAACTATAAGTTTGCTGAAAACTGGAATTTCTTTGCGATGGGACGTGTTGACCATTTACCAAGTGAAGTGAAAGACAGCCCAATGGTGAATAAATCTGTTACAGCGATTGTGTGGACAGGTGTGACTTACGCATTCTAATTAGCGAAAATCTAACTAGAATTTAGTAAGATTAGCCATAATAAAAAAAGCTTCGATTCAAACTCGAAGCTTTTTTATGGTGGCAAGATATCAGTAATACTTTATTTTTCGGCAATATTTTTACGAACACGAACTACCAGAGATAAGCGACCAGGATGAACGTTATCTGGTTTTAATGGTTGGTGGATACGAGCGGTTTCTACGCAAGCCATTTTACGATAGCCACCTGTGCTCATATCTTTCATTGAACTTGCGAGTTCTGCACCGGGGTTCCAACATACCACATCACTATGATGGTAATGATGAACCTCAATTGTGCGATCCCAGCCATCATCATGAATAAGATTAAAATCGTCAGGCTCTGTATAAAGCCTGTCAGTGCGTCCATTGAAGCGTAATGAGGTTTCATCAGTGTAAACCTCTTTATCTGCCACGGTGTCAATGTAGTGGCCTCCTAAGCCAGTTACAGAGACATTATCAATGTCACTCACATTAAAATAAGAGTGAAGGGCGGCTGTCGCTTCATAATCACCGTAAGATTCTAATTCAACCTCACAGGTTGCGCCTAATTTAAAGCGAGCAATAACCGTAAACTCATGAGGCCAATATTTCTGCGTCTGCTGGCTCTCTTTTAGTGTCATGGTAATGAGTACGCCATCCTCTTGCTCTGTGTGAGCACTAAATTCCCAAGGAAGAATTCGTGCAAATCCATGGCTTGGTGTACCTGCTGAAGCAAACCAAGGCCAGCAAATAGGAATACCACCACGAATGGCAACACCGGGAGTGAAGAGAGAGGCTTCGCTTACCCAAAATACAGGATGCTCTTGTGCGGGTTGCCAAGCAATTAAATGTGCGCCTTGAAGACTGATAGCTGCGCGTACTTTAGGATGTGAAATAACAAGGATAGGAAGTTCGCCTAATTGCCGACGACTTAAGTAAGGTGATATTTGTTCAATAATCGGCAAAGAAAAAATTTTCTCATTCATTATTTTATGACCTTATGTCACTGACTATTTCAATACAATAAACTGACTGGCTAGAAAATAAAAGAGCCACCGAAAAGGTGGCTCTAAAAGAAATCGTGACTTTCTAAACTCTAATTATTTAGAGATATGAGAAATCAGATCCAGAACTTTGTTTGAATAACCAACTTCGTTATCGTACCAAGCAACTAATTTAACAAAGTTGTCGTTCAGTGCGATACCTGCTTTAGCATCAAATACTGAAGTCAGAACTTCACCGTTGAAGTCAGTTGAAACAACTGCATCTTCAGTGTAGCCCAGAACGCCTTTCAGTTCGCCTTCAGCTGCTGCTTTGATAGCGTCACAGATTTGAGCGTAAGTTGCTGGTTTTTCCAGACGTGCAGTCAGATCAACAACAGAAACGTTAGGAGTAGGAACACGGAAAGACATACCAGTCAGTTTGCCGTTCAGTTCAGGGATAACTTTACCTACCGCTTTAGCAGCACCAGTTGATGATGGGATGATGTTTTGAGAAGCACCACGACCACCACGCCAGTCTTTTGCAGATGGACCATCAACAGTACGTTGAGTTGCAGTTGTTGCGTGAACAGTAGTCATCAGACCTTCAACGATACCGAAGTTATCGTTGATAACTTTAGCTAAAGGCGCTAAGCAGTTAGTAGTACAAGATGCGTTAGAAACGATATCTTGGCCTGCGTATGATTTATGGTTTACGCCCATTACGAACATTGGTGTGTTGTCTTTTGAAGGACCAGTCAGAACAACTTTTTTCGCACCAGCTTGGATGTGTTTACGAGCGGTTTCATCAGTTAAGAACAGACCAGTTGCTTCTGCAACAACGTCAGCACCGACTTCGTTCCATTTCAGATTTGCTGGATCTCTTTCTGAAGTTACGCGGATGGTTTTACCATTAACAACGAGGTGGCCATCTTTTACTTCAACAGTACCGTTGAAACGGCCATGAGTTGAATCGTATTTCAGCATGTATGCCATGTAGTCTGCGTCTAACAGATCGTTAATACCTACGATTTCGATATCTGAACGTTCTTGAGCAGCACGGAAAACGATGCGGCCGATACGACCAAAACCATTAATACCTACTTTGATAGTCATATGTATTCCACCAGCTTTAATTTAGTGAATTAAAAAGTTGCTTCTAAAGTTACCAAAACCGCGCCAATCGTCAAGCGGAATCGTGTCAATAATTGCAAAAAATCAATTAAAAAAACACTTTTCGCTTAAAGATTGGTCGTTTTAGCCAAATGTTACGCTGTGTATTATCGGGATCAACGCCGATAAATGAAGTTACCTTTGCTCCGTTATGTGAAATTCATCACATTTCAAAAACTAAAGATTACTCTTGATGATTTTAGACCATATTTTCCAGATTTGTTGTTAAATCTTTGTTATTATTCACTGTTGTTTTAAAAAGCATTTTTCTGGGCAAGAGGTCGATATGGCAGATAATGAAAAGAAAGTGAATATTTCAAGTAATAACAATCACCTTGATTTATCAACACTCAACGAAATGCAACGTTATGTAACGCAACAGCAAGGCACAGAACCGCCATTTAGTGGTAAATTATTACACAACCGTCAAACAGGAATTTATCACTGTTTATGTTGTTCTGCTCCTCTGTTTTATTCAGATACAAAATTTGATGCGGGATGTGGTTGGCCAAGCTTTTATCAACCTGTTAGTGATAATGCAATTCGCTATATTGATGATTTTTCTCATAATATGAAAAGAACTGAAATCCGTTGTCAGCAATGTGATGCACATTTAGGTCATGTTTTTAATGATGGCCCAGCCCCAACAGGGGAGCGTTATTGTGTTAATTCAGCATCTCTTTCATTTACGAATAGTGAAACAGGCGAAAAACAAGTCGGTTAACTCAATTAAGTTAACAAAATAATAACAATTGAAAAAACGATTCAGCCATTTCAAATGATTATTTAGCTTATGGAGCAATCAATGGAAGTTAATGAACTTATTTCGATGGTAACCCCTGAAATTTATCAGCGTATTTCAACCGCAGTTGAACTAGGTAAATGGCCTGATGGTGTTGCATTGACCGATGAGCAAAAAGAACATTGCATGCAGATTGTTTTATTATGGCAGGCGAAAAATAACCACACACCTGAGCATATGACGGTAGGCACTAATGGACAAATTACCATGAAGAGCAAACAAGAATTAAAAGCTCAGTTTCAATCTGAACGCTTAGCGACGTTAACGCCAATGGATGATGAATAAAACCTGTGTTGAATGGATAGAATAAATATAAAAAGAGGCTATTTATTAACCGAATTGGTTAAAATTAGCCCCTTTTTCATTTTATGAAGATAAAGAAAATAACGAACTTATTGATTGTTACGATTAAGCCAATGTGCTGAATCAATTAATGCTGCGCCTTTTGCTCTCATCTCTTCTAGTGCTTTTTCGCTATCGTCATCTTGAATATTGACACCGCGACAACCGTCTGTAACAACTGAAACCTGATATCCTAATAACAACGCATCTAGCACTGTAAATTTGACACAGTAATCCGTAGCAATTCCTAAAATATAAAGATGTTTTATATTTAATGTCTGCAAAAGTGTATGCAAACCTGTTTGGTATTCATGGTCGTTATCAAAAAAAGCACTATAACTATCAATAAGGTGATTTTGCCCTTTGTAAATAATATGATTAATCAGTGCTTGGTTTAATTCAGGATGAAATGCAGCGCCATAAGAATTTTGTACGCAATGTATTGGCCACCAAACTTGTGGTAATCCATTAAGAGTACCTACCTCTCCCACAACTGTGCCTGAATTTTCAGCAAAGCTAAGATGATCGGCTGGATGCCAGTCTAAACTGGCGATAATAGGATTTTTAGATTGCTTGAAACTATGAATAAGTTGATTGGCTGTTTGTATAACTATGTCGCTTTCATTAACAGCTAATGCACCACCTGTACAAAAATCATTTTGTATATCAACCAATAACAGTGCAGAATTTTTCACCACTTTTACCTTTAGATTAAACTTAGTCGTTATCGTCTAATGTCATTTCACCGCGTAGGTTTTGTTGCATTAGTCGGCAGATTTCAGTGTAATTATATTGTTGGCTAAGAAGATAATGCAGTTTAGTTAATGTTGCTTCAAATGTCATATCAAAGCCACTGATCACCCCAACTTCCGCTAATGCTTGACCTGTTGCATAACCTTCCATATTCACTCGGCCAGAAATACATTGTGTAAGGTTGATAACAACAATACCACGCTCTGTTGCTTCACGTAGGGTAGAAAGTAAAGCTGGGTGTGATGGTGCATTACCGACACCATAAGAGCGCAATATTAAGGCTTTCACAGGTTGCATCAGGATGTTTTTAACGACTTCATCGGAAAGACCCGGATAAATTGTGACAACACCGATAGGTTGAGGCGTAATATTATGTGCAGTAAATTCACCATTTCCTTTAGGAAAGGAATTAATTTTAAATTGTTTAATATTAATGCCCGCTTCTAACAGTGGTGCGCTATTTGGCGATGCAAAGGCATTAAAGCCGTCGGCATGTGCTTTTACGGTGCGGTTTCCGCGATACAGCGTGTTATTGAAAAATAGAGCCACTTCATTAATTGGATGATGAGCAGCGAGATAAAGCGCATTTAATAGGTTTGTTTGCCCATCAGACCGTAAGGCTTCTAAAGGAATTTGAGAGCCAGTAACAATAATAGGCTTGCTAAGATTCTCAAACATAAAAGAGAGTGCAGAAGCAGTAAATGCCATTGTATCAGTACCATGAAGAATAACGAATCCATCATAGTTGTGATAATTTTCACTAATATCATCAGCAATAGATTGCCAATCTTCAGGGGTAATATTTGAAGAGTCGATCAGCGGAAGATGCTCTTTGATTGTGAAATCAGGCATTTCTTCGCGATGGAACTCTGGCATTTTGGCTAATTGGCGTTGTAAATGTCCTGATACAGGAATATAGCCGTGTTCAGAATGTTGCATACCAATAGTACCACCCGTGTATACAACGTAGATTGATTTCTTTTGCATCAGACAAAACACTCTTATTAGGCTGTGAGAAATACCTGATTATAGGGAGTTTACAGAATAAAAAAAGGAAAGGATGCTAAAAAAAGAAAATAGAGATTAATGAATATCTACTTTAAATCATTGTGTTAAAAATACTATTGATAAAAACGGGCAAAAAATAATCGTCAGTATATTATGCTAAACAAAGTCAGGAAAAAAAGAGAAAAACACCTGCTCTGAAAGAGCAGGTGTTGAGACAAAAACGGCTATTGAATATCACCACAAGATAAGCAATACGCATAGCGGTTAAGCGGATCATTCATATTGCGATAAAACTCCGTTTGTGATTTTACTTCTCTTAAAACAGGGGCTGGTAAATAAGCTTGTAATGGATCAGGGATAATAGCTTTTGCATTATTTGATAAGCTCATGATTATCTGTTCAGAGAGACTTAATTCTGGCTTCATCCAATCAATAACAGGCTCTTTAATTTTTGCCATTTTAGCAACGGCATCAATGGCATCATCAAAATCACCAAACTCATCGACTAAGCCCACATTTTTTGCATCTATTCCTACCCACACTCGACCTTGAGCAATACGATCAATTTGAGCTGGCGTTTTTTTACGAGATTCAGCCACTAAATTAAGAAATGTTTTATAACCACTTTCGATATTCAGTTGTAACAACTCGGCAAATTCTTCAGGCAACTTATTGGTGACAGATAATCCTGCTAAAGGTGATGTTGTGACACCATCGGTATAAACACCAATAGACTCTAGGCTGTTTTCAAAGGTATTAATAACACCGAAAATACCAATAGAACCCGTTAATGTTGAAGGACTAGCAATAATCTTATTTGCAGGTGTGGAGATCCAATATCCTCCTGATGCTGCTAATCCTCCCATTGAAACAACCACATGTTTTTTCTGCTGTTTAAAGGCTTCAACTTCACTGCGAATTTGTTCTGATGCTGAAACACTACCACCTGGGCTATTTACACGTAATACAAGTGCTCGAATATTAGGATCTAAACGGGCTTGGCGAATTTGATTTGCAATGGTGGAACCGCCTGCGGAGCCCGGAATGCTTTCGCCGTCAATAATGGCGCCTTGAACAACGACTACGGCAATATTACCTTCATCATTTGCAGGTAATGATGAAGTTAACGTATCGGCATAATCATAAATACTGATATTGTTAAATTGCTTGTTCTCTTTATCCCACTGAAAGGTTTCTGTCATATCAGCTTCAAATTGAGCGTATGAGCTGACAGAATCCACTAATTTACGATTTAGCGCATAAGTTGCGTTATCCCCATCTGCATTGCGTAGCTGTGCAATCATCTCTTTTGCACCTGGGAAAACATCTTCTGTGGTAATGCTACGGTTTTCTGCCACTTGGGTTAAATAAGTAGACCACAGCGCATTAACTAAACGTAATGAAGCTTCTCGAGATTCCGCAGACATATCATTGCGCATTAACGGTTCAACCGCAGATTTATACGTTCCTACGCGGAAAATATGAGTACTTACTTTTAAATTTTCTAACAGTGTTTTGTAATAGAGATTTTGAAAGCCAAAACCATAAACACCCACTGCACCTTGAGGTGTGAGATAAATTTTATCTGCATAAGAAGCGAGATAATATTGCGGCTGACTGTAATAGCCACTCACTGCAAAAATCGGTTTGCCTGTTTTTTTAAATTCAGTAAGTGCCTTACCAATATAATTTAGCGAAGGCTGATCTGCGCCGACAAATTCATCAAGTTTAAGCACTATACCTTTAATTTTCGGATCTTGAGAGGCTAGGCGTAGTGTATCGACGACTTCAAATAATGAATTTTCTTGGAGCTGGCTACCCGAAACGCCTAAAAGCTCACGCCCAACTTCCCCTAAAGGATTTTGGGTTGCAGTTTGGTCAACAATCACACCTTTAAGATCAACAAGAAGGGCGCCTTCATAATCCATTGGTTTTTGTGCTTCTTTGCTAATTAAGAAAATACCAATGACCACAAAGAGAAGGAAAAAGAAAATAACGTTTAAGATTAATTTTCTGATAAAGTTAATGGCTTGCCAACTGAATTTTAATATTGCGCCGATTAACTCCATAATTTTATTCATATTATCTCCACATCATGTAAAGCTAAAATTTAATCCTAAACAGTCATGCTAGAATTATTGGTAAGCAGGCTACATCTACATAATCTCATACTATTAAAACAAAAAATGTTGTTATCAATAGAGAGAATAGTAATAACAATAAAGGAATATTCTAATATAGCTCTTATTGAATGTCTGTCATTGATTTTTAGGAAAACACTAATGATAACTTTTTACTTAAGATGTTATTAAGCAAACATTTATCTTACGTAAAAATAGTTAAATAAATTCACACAAAAAAGCATCAAAGTAATATAGAAAATCGTCAAATTAAAAAGAAAAATAGGATCAAAATCAGCTTAAATTAACTTAGTAAGCTAAGATTAATCATTTTATGAACAATAAATTACGATTAAATGACCACACACCTGATTTTTAGAAAAATTCCCGCCTAAATCTGCGGATGGTGGTAATATAACAGTTTGTTATACTGCGAATTGATAAGAACTGTCCATCCCCATAAGAATGGGATCTTGCTAAAATAAAATGCTGACAGGAGAATAAAAATGGATGCATTAACACTGCTTTTGAACCGCCGTTCAGCTTCCCGACTGACTACTCCAGCCCCCGATAGTGAAGCCCTCAATACTATTTTACAAGCCGGTATGCGCGCGCCTGATCATGGTGCACTTAAGCCGTGGCATTTCGTTGTGATGCAAAATGAAGGCATTGAACGCTTTAGCCAATTACTACATAAAGCCGCGGTTGTGGGTAATTTAGGGCCAGAAGTTGAAGAAAAAGCAAAAAATGCACCTTTTCGTGCCCCATTGATCATCACGGTCATTGCGAAAGTGAAAGATCATCCTAAAGTTCCTGAATGGGAGCAAGTTGTTGCAGCCGGTTGTAGTGTACAAGCAATGCAAATGGCCGCTGTTGCTCAAGGATTTGGGGGGATTTGGCGTTCAGGCTCTTGGACTCATGATGCAGTTGTAAGAGAAGGACTTGGCTGTGGTGAACATGACCAGATTATTGGTTTCCTTTATTTAGGCACGCCAGCCCTGAAAGCGCCAATGACGGTTTCTCCTGCTGACTTAACTGATTTTGTGACTTATTTTTAAAAAGGATGGCATGTTATGTCTGAAGCAATTCGTTTAACACAATACAGTCATGGTGCAGGTTGTGGTTGTAAGATCTCGCCAAAAGTTTTAGAAACCATTTTACATAGCGAACAAGCTAAGTTTCATGATCCTCACTTACTTGTAGGTAATGAAACCAAAGATGATGCTGCTGTTTATGATTTAGGAAATGGCACAGGTATTATCAGTACTACTGATTTCTTTATGCCAATCGTTGATAATCCTTATGATTTTGGGCGTATCGCTGCAACGAATGCAATCAGTGATATTTTTGCAATGGGCGGAAAACCTATTATGGCAATCGCTATTTTAGGCTGGCCTATTAGTAAACTGGCACCTGAAATTGCGCGTGAAGTGATTGAGGGTGGTCGAGCCGCTTGCCAAGAAGCAGGCATTTCACTGGCTGGTGGTCACTCAATTGATGCGCCAGAACCTATTTTTGGCCTTGCCGTTACAGGTGTCGTGCCTGTGAGCAAAGTGAAGAAAAACAGTGAAGCTAAAGTAGGATGTCAGCTCTTTTTAACTAAACCTTTGGGTATTGGTGTATTAACAACGGCTGAGAAAAAAGGTTTGTTAAAACCAGAGCACCAAGGTTTAGCAACAGAAATTATGTGCCGTATGAATAAAGCCGGTTCTGATTTTTCTGATATCGAAGGCGTCACTGCAATGACAGACGTTACAGGATTCGGTTTATTAGGGCATTTAAGCGAAATCTGTGATGGCTCTGGTGTACAAGCCACCATTCATTTCTCACGAGTCCCAAGATTGCCAGAAGTAGAGTCTTATATTGAACAAGGCTGTGTTCCTGGTGGTACAGGTCGTAACTTTGAAAGTTATGGTCATTTAATTGGTGAGATCACTGAAATGCAACGTAAATTACTCTGTGATCCGCAAACATCAGGTGGCTTATTATTAGCTGTATTACCTGAAGCCGTGGAACAGGTTAAAGAGGTCGCTGCTCGTTTTGATATTGAACTAACCTCTATCGGTGAGTTAACTGAGCCAGTGGCAGGAAAAGCGTTGATTGAAGTGACTAACTAACGTAATGAGATTATTTATTGCAGAAAAACCCAGCCTTGCTCGCGCTATTGCTGATGTATTGCCAAAGCCCCATAAACGGGGCGATGGCTTTATTCTTTGTGGTGATAACCAGTATGTGACGTGGTGTGTTGGTCACTTACTTGAACAAGCTGAGCCGGATGCATACGACCCGCGGTACGCCCGCTGGTCGTTAGATGATTTGCCCATTATTCCTGAAAAATGGCAACTCAAGCCCCGAGCTGATGTTAAAAAGCAGCTAGAAACCATCAAAACACTACTTAAGCAGGCAAAAGAAGTGATCCATGCGGGGGACCCCGATCGTGAAGGTCAGCTCTTAGTCGATGAAGTACTTAACTATTTAAATATCAGTGAAGAGCAAAGAAAACAGGCGCGTCGTTGCTTAATTAATGACTTAAACCCAGCGGCAGTGACGCGAGCTATTGATAAGCTACGTTATAACCATGAGTTTGTACCATTGTGCGTATCTGCTTTAGCGCGAGCAAGAGCAGATTGGCTTTATGGTATTAACATGACTCGAGCGTATACGCTATTAGGTCAGCGTAATGGTTATCAAGGTGTATTGTCAGTAGGGCGAGTACAAACGCCAGTATTAGGCTTAGTGGTTCGGCGTGATGAAGAAATTGAAAACTTCGTTCCTAAAGATTTTTTTGAAGTTAAAGCACATGTTGTAACACCTGCCGATGAACGCTTTACCGCGATTTGGCAACCAAGTGAACATTGTGAACCTTGGCAAGATGAAGAAGGGCGATTATTAAATCGTAAACTTGCAGAGCATGTTGTTGAGAGAATTCAAGGCAAGCCAGCGAATGTTACAGATTACCAAGATAAACAAGAGTCTGAAATTGCCCCATTACCCTTTTCGCTTTCAGCGTTACAAATTGAAGCGGCAAAACGTTTTGGTTTAAGCGCACAACAAGTCTTAGATACCTGCCAGCGATTATATGAAACGCATAAATTAATTACTTATCCGCGTTCTGATAGCCGTTATCTTCCTGATGAACATTTTGCTGGCCGCCATGCCGTTATTAATGCGATCAGCACACATGACGCAAGCTTATTACCGCAAGATACTCTAGATATTGATAAAAAGAATCGTTGCTGGGATGATAAAAAAGTTGATGCTCACCATGCGATTATTCCAACAGCAAAAACGGGCAATATCTCATTAAGTGAAAATGAGAAAAATATTTATTATCTCGTGGCTCGCCAATATCTAATGCAATTTATGCCTGATGCTGTCTATCGTAAATGCGTTATTGAACTTGATATTGAGAATGGCAAGTTTATCGCTAAAGCGCGTTTTTTAGCGCAAGCAGGATGGCGAGTTTTATTAGGTGCGAAAGAGCAAGATGCTGAAAATGACGGCTCTGCATTGCCAATAGTGGCTAAAGGTGATGAACTGCTGTGTGAAAAGGGAGAGATTGTTGAAAAGCAAACGCAGCCTCCAAGACCTTTTACTGATGCAACATTGCTTTCTGCTATGACCGGAATTGCGCGCTTTGTTCAAGATAAAGAGCTTAAGAAAATCCTAAGAGCAACGGATGGATTAGGCACTGAGGCGACAAGAGCGGGAATTATTGAGCTGTTATTTAAGCGTGGTTTTTTGCAAAAGAAAGGGCGAGCCATTAATTCAACCCCAGCGGGTAGAGCATTAATTCATGTATTGCCAGATATGGCAACTTTACCGGATATGACTGCACATTGGGAATCGATACTCACGCAAATTAGTGAGAAACAATTTAAATATCAAGATTTTATGATGCCATTAAATAACACCTTGATAGAGTTGATTACTCAAGCGAAGCGTCGTCCAAATATTCAAGCTTTCAGAAATCTTCCCGCACCCGCGCATAATAAAAAGCGCAAGACAGCAACTAAAGGAAGTAACAAAGCAAGCCCCGCGAAAAATAAAGTGCAGAGTAAAGAAACAACTACTGATAATTAAGCACAAATAAAAAAGCACTTCCTTTATTATTTAGGGAAGTGCTTTTACTGAATTAAGATTTTATCTGATTAGATTTTAAATTCAGCCCAAACTGGTGCGTGATCAGATGGTTTTTCCATTCCACGGATCTCGTAATCAATTCCTGTTGAAATACAATTATCCGCTAAGCAGCGACTTGCTAGAAGTAAGTCAATGCGTAAGCCTCGGTTATCATCAAACCCTTTAGAACGATAGTCAAACCACGAGAATTTATCATCAGCTTCAGGATGTTGTTGGCGGAATGTATCTGTTAACCCCCAACCTATTAAGGTTGCCAGCCATTCCCGCTCTTCTGGTAGGAAAGAACATTTACCTGTTTTTAACCAACGTTTCATATTATTTTCGCCAATACCAATATCTTTATCTGTTGGGCTAATATTTAAATCACCCATAATAAGTACTGGAGAGGTTGGTTTTAAGCTAGTGGTTAGGTAATTTTGCAGGTCAGCATAGAATTTTTCTTTTGCTGGAAATTTAGTCTCATGATCACGGCTTTCGCCTTGAGGGAAATAACCGTTCATAACTGTTAATAAACCCGCTGGTGTTTCGATATCTGCCATGATCATTCGACGTTGAGCATCATCCTCATCGCCAGGAAAGCCTTTACGTACTGCGACAGGTTTTTCTTTTGTGAGTAAGGCAACTCCATAATGCCCTTTTTGACCATGATAGAAAACATGATAACCCAAGGCACCCACCGTATCTAATGGAAACATATCATCATGAACTTTCGTTTCTTGAAGCCCAATAACATCTGGCTGATGTTTTTCTATGATAGCTTCAAGTTGGTGAGGACGAGCGCGTAAGCCATTAATATTGAAAGAGACAAATTTCATGTGACTGTAACCATTTATATATTGAATAATAGGATGTCTTATACTAGCAGGATCATAAAATGAATGTAAGCAAATCACTGAAATGATGGCACAGCTTATCAAGAGAAAGATAAAATGAGATAAAAAATAAAGGCCATTAAATAAAGCGCGCTAATTTAATAAAAATAATTAATTGTATAACAAAAAATATTAATTAAACAAACTAGAAACATAAACTAATCTTTGATAGAAGAATATAAGTATTATTATTCTTTATATGTGAAGAATGATGACATAATAAAAATAATATTGTAGTTATAAATTGTATTCATTAAAAGGAGGTAAAAGAATATTTATATAAGACTGCTTTTATATAAAATTAATTTTTAAATTAATTAATCACTATTTTATTTACATTAAATGAATCAATGAAATTATTTTATTCTACACAGCAAAGGAATGGTGAATTATGTTTTTTTCTCGTAAGTTAGAAGCCTTTATGGCTGTAGTCGAAAACGGCTCGTTAAGTAAAGCGGCGCGGGTGATGAATCGCACGACGCCTCCCGTCGCTAAATCTATCAAAGACTTTGAAGCCGTGTTAGGAAAGCGTTTATTTAAGCGAGAGAAGTTTGGTATGAGTTTAACCCAAGAGGGTCTTGAGCTTTATAATGATTTGAAATCGCTCTATCTTCAGGAAAAAGAGATAACTAAAAAACATATCTCGGGGATTATAAATAATAGCATTCATGTTTATTATGATTGGGGAAAAAGTCAGTATTTAACTCAGTTTTATCAAGCAGCAAATAAAAATTATTCCCATATAAATATAATGCGATTTTCAAGAGAAAACTTTGAAGAAATACCCGACTATGATGGTAATACATTAATATTAAGTTCTGAGAAAATTATTAGTGAAAAATTTAGTCTTCTTCATAAAATAGAAAATAAACACTTGGGTATTTGTTGTCAAAAAACACTCGTGAATAGTGTGAATAATAATATTGATAGGCTTTTAAGTGAAAATATTTGGTTATGTGATCCGGCATTATACAAAACAGCTAAGATAAAAAAATTAGAGAGTGAAATTGGGGATAGAGGAAAGACAGTGTGTGTCAGAATAATGGATGATCTTAATTGCTGTTTACGTTTTATTCAAACGCATCATTCTCTTTTATTAACAGATGAAAACCCATTGAAAAGTGAGTATGAAGCAGATTTATGCTTTATACCATTAATTCAGCCTGAAATTCAGTATAGCTGTTATATCTATAAATCTAAGTATCATTCAAGTGTATTGAATCGATTTTTGGATTTAATTAATAAAATGAAATAAAAAGAATTTTTTGGGGTAAAGCTAAGAGGAGATGGTGGTGGGAGAAGGATTCGAACCTTCGAAGTCTGTGACGGCAGATTTACAGTCTGCTCCCTTTGGCCGCTTGGGTATCCCACCAACATTAAATTGTTTTGCTGTCCGTGACAGCGGGCGCAATAATACCAAATACCTGAGATCTGTAAAGCGCTATTTTACTAAAAACAGACTGACTGCTGTAAAATTGTGCGTATCGTTCGAGCTTTATGCGCTATCGTATTGATTTTAAGCAATATCATCTCTATTAGTAAGAGATAAAAAATAAACCGCGATATGTTTTATATCGCGGTTTACATTTAGATAGTCACACTGTTTGCGTTATTAGTGACAGAAAACTTATAAAATGATTGTTCTGTTACCGTAAACGAAGACACGTTGTGAAAGTACCCAATATAAAGCATGGCTAAGAACATTCTTTTCAACATCTCGACCGGCTCTCATCATATCTTCAGCAGAAAACGTATGGTCAACATTAATCACATTTTGAGTGATGATTGGGCCTTCATCTAAATTATCATTTACGTAGTGTGCTGTTGCACCAATGATTTTCACACCGCGCTCATAAGCCTGATGGTAAGGGCGTGCACCAATAAAGGCAGGTAAGAAAGAGTGGTGAATATTGATAATTTGATTCGGGAAGTTTTGTACAAATGCAGGTGTTAATACACGCATGTATTTTGCGAGTACAACATAATCAGGTTTGTATTGATTAATTTGTGCAATTAACTTTTCATCATGCTGATCACGGGTTAAGCCTTCATGGCTAACAAGATGGAAAGGAATACCAAATTGTTCTACTAGATGTTTTAACGTATCGTGATTACCAATGACGGCGGCAATTTCTACATCCAAATCACCAAATGCACTTTTCATTAATAAGTCACCCAAGCAGTGTGCTTCTTTTGTCACCATAATGACAATGCGACGACGACCTGCGGTATTTAATTCACGTTTTGAGCCTTGTGGTAAGGCATCATCTAAATCTGCAAGAAAGGTTTCATCATTAAAGATACCTTCAAGCTCGGTGCGCATAAAAAAGCGACCTGTACGATGATCAACAAACTCACTATTTTGAACAATATTTAATTGATGTTTGTAGCAAATATTCGTGATTTTAGCGATAAGTCCTTTTGCATCAGGGCAAATAGTACGCAGTATTTTTTTTTGAGTATTTTGGTGTTGCATGTATGGATAAATCCTTTCTTTTACTTCTGTGTTTGCAGTTATTTGATGTTATTTTCACAACATTTTTTGTATTTACGCCCTGAACCACAAGGGCAGGGATCGTTTCGCCCCACTTTCGGTTTCACACCGTCAATATAAAACCAACAGTCATCTATTTTTAGAAAACGAGAGCGTTCATGTAAGTACTGTTTATCATCGGCATTTCTTTCAATAAAGCAAGCCGAGAATTCAACATATGCCTCATTTTTATTTGTGCTTACTTGCGATGAGATAACATTGAGTCCAAGCCATTGTGTATTTGGAAAGCCAGAAACTAATTCATCATGCAAGGAGACAACACGACAAGAGGGATGCCACGTCTTGATTAAGTAATCAGCATTATGTTTAACGAACGCGCTATAACGCGAACGCATCAATGCTTCTGCTGTTGGGGCGTTCTTTTGACCTAAATGGTAAGGCTCACAGCAATTCGAGTAGAATAATTGGCTATTACAGGGGCATAAACTTGACAAAATAATGTCCTAACTCACGTTATCAGTATGACGATTTCCCATAGATTGAAAAAAGTAATGATTGGAAATAATTAACGTCAATGTTGAACTAAACTAATAATGTAGCGCTAATTAATCAGCATGTGAAACGATAGTTACCGGAGTCACCAATGAATAAAGCCTTAGTGGGTAAAAAAATCTTAATAATTGATGATGAGGTCGTTTTTCGCACCATGTTGACGGAATATTTCTCACATGAAAAGGCTTGCGTTTATACAACAGATAACGGTAGCCAAGCATTATCTTTATTAGAAGGGGGATTGCTTCCTGATCTTATTTTATGTGATATCCGTATGCCAGTAATGAATGGTCCCACTTTTTTATGTCATCTTGAACAACGTAAATTGGCTATTCCTGTTATTGCTATTTCATGTACAGATAATATGGCTGAAGTAGATGATATGTTGCGTTTAGGGGCACAAGAGATTTTTCTTAAGCCAATAACACATCTTGAGAAATTAAAACAAAAAGTCATTGAAGTATTATGCCCTGGCTTTTTTGAATCAGTATTAATAGAAGGTATACATTTAGAACCACTTTGGAATAGCTTACGAAAAGATACCCATTATATTCAATCGTTCATAAAACAGATGCAACCACAGGTTAAGCAGATTGTTGCGGGATATTGTGTTAATTATCGTCAATTAAATGATATTGCTAAAATGGGTTTATTATTTGATATTGCGGCTTTATCCGAAGATCAAATTATCTTCTATTGTGTCGATATATCGAGAGATGATGAAAATGGGCTTTTGGTCGCTTTACTCTTACGGGTTGTTTTTAATGATGTATTAAAGTCATCAGAAAAAATACGATCTTTACCAAGTATGTATAATATGTTGAATAAACTAAATAAAATGCTTAATGAGATTGGGGTAAAAGGACAATTTCCTATAACACTAGGATATTATCATACGCAGAAAAAAAATATATTATTAGCCTCAGCAGGTTTAAAAGCTGAAATAAAAACAGAAAGTAAAAAATTTGAATTAAATAGCGGTGTTCCCTTAGGTACATTGCAACTT
>NZ_JAEHQE010000013.1:0-109591 GCF_016238545.1 Proteus sp. PR00208
CTCTGTCTCTATTTTATTTTTGAGGAATAAAACACTATTTTAATTGCTGATAAAGCAATGAACCCGCCGCAGCTCCCGCAACATCGTAAGCAAAATCATGCCAGCTCCAGCCAGTACCTTCTGGACGACTATCATAAAGCTCTTTTGCTGCACCTAAACTAATCGAAAACGAGAGCCCAATTAATAATCCTTCTCTATGACCATAATTTTGATGATCTGCATACGCATTTGCGCCCGCTGAAGCAACCATAGAAAATAAAAAATGTTGAGCTTTATCTTTGCCTTGCCAATTATCATTGGCAAAATGAAATGACTGACAACCCGTTAAAGTCATTATTGATAATAAAATGATCAGAGAACCACATTTAAGCCTTAGTTTCATAAAAAATAAAAGCCTTTTCACTGATAAAAATATTTTAATATAAGTGCTTATTAAGTATAGAAGATAATTTTAGAAAACAAAAAAGCCTTACTGATATTTAAGTAAGGCTTTAGGACGGGAAGCGTTAGCGTTTAAAGTATACGGCTAATTAATCTATCAACACGAATACGTCGTAATCGTTTGATTAATTTCTTCACTTTTAGAGGATAAAGTTTAATATTTTCTAGATCTTGGTAATGTTTTACGACAATAGTATGTTGGCGAATACAGGCTAACTCATTGTGTCGTTGCTCATGTAATTCATGTTTAGGATCATGAATTAATATGGCATTTTCTAAATCTAATCCCCATGCACGCGGATTAAGATTATTACCAGTAATTAATTGCCAGCTATCATCAACCCACATGCCTTTTAGGTGATAGGTATTATCGTTATCTTTCCAAAGTCTTACTGTTAATTGGTCATTATCAATAAAGCGTTGGAAACGTTGGGTAAATTTACGCAGATTGATCTCATAGAGATAAGGTAGAGCACCAATAATTTTAAATGGCTCTTCTGGTGGAATATAGAAGTCATTTGCAGTTTTATCACCAATAATAATTTCGACTTGCTTGCCATTTCTTAATAAATGACTGATTTGACGTACAAGGATCGCAGGTAAATTAAAATAAGGTGTACAAATAACAAGCTTTTCTTCAGTAGAAGCCATAAGGTGAGAAATTGTCTTATTTAAGATATTTTTCTTACCTAAACCCATTAAAGGTGTTACTGCCAGCTCGTTGTTAGACGCATTGGCTTTAATATCATAGCCATCACGAGTGCGTAAATTGAAACGAAATTGACGAATACAGTTTTTAATTTCGGCACAACGAACTCTATTTTTGATATCCAATCGTTGAATCGCTTCTGATTGCAAAAGATCAGTCACAATAAACTGCTTCATTGTGGAGGCTAATTCGCTATTTTGGATGATGTGATATCTGTCATAACGATATTTATCCAGTTTGTGCAAATAAACATTATTAATACTTGCGCCACTATAGATAACCGTATCATCAAAGATAAAGCCTTTAAGGTGTAATACACCTAATGCTTCACGAGTGTTTACGGGAATACCGTAAATAGGGATCTCGACATCAGGGTGTTGCTGTGCAACGTGGTAGTACCAATCTGCATTCGTTGCATCAGCAGAGACACCAATACGCCCACGTTGAGCACGGTGCCAGTCAACAATAACTGTAATGGATAATTCAGGACGTTGTTGTTTTGCGCTGTAAAGCGCATCAAGGATCTCTTCACCAGCCTCATCGTGCTCTAGGTAAAGAGCCGTAATAAAGATCTCTTTCTTTGCTTGAGCAATATATTTCAATAAGGTGCTGCGAAACGCGGACGTCTGATAAAGCGTTTCAACATCAGCAACTGACTGAGCTAATTTAGGCAGTTGTGCAAGGTGTTGTTGATGCTTAGCAAGTTTTAGTTTAGACAACATCACAGTGCTTAATTCTCTTGTTTATGATGGCAGATGGAGCCATCGTCCATGTAGATTTTCTTTAACCGATCTTCTGATCATAACATTAGTTATATGGGATGTACGCATAAAATCATCATATATAGCTAATTTATCAAAGGATGCGTGAACAATCACATAAAGAAACTTTCTCTTATGATTATAGCGTTGGGCTATCTTTTGATGTTCCAAGCTGCAAATCAAGATTGACTATTCCTTCATCAAATTGTACTTCAACAGAAAATCCCAGTTTTTTCGCTAAACTTATCATGTTGCGATTCTCAGGCATGGTTATCGCGGTCAAACGTTTAATGCCATGTTCTCTAGTATAGTTGATAAGTTTAGTCATAAGTTGATGACCTAAAGTATTTCCTTTTAAATCAGAACGCACAAGAATAGCAAATTCTGCATGCTGATTATCCGGATCTGCCATTGCACGGGCAACACCAATGATTTCAGGCCGATCTTCTGGATTTCGGATTGCAACAAAAGCCATTTCTCGATCGTAGTCAATTTGGGTCATATTCGCGAGATCGTCATGCGTAAACTCACTGATCTCACTAAAATAGCGATAATAAAGATCTTCTTTTGTTACTTGGTTTATAAAGGTTTTAAGTAACGGTTCATCTTCCGGCAAAATAGGGCGGATAAAGCAAGGATTGTTATCTCTTAGAAAGAAGGTTTCTTCTAATTCATTGGGATAAGGGCGAATAGAGAGCCTTTGATGAGGATCGCCTTGTAGAGGCGCTAACTCCATCGCGACATCGAGTAGTGTAAAATCATTACCTGAAGCCAGTAGAGGATGAATATCTAATCTGACAATTTGTGGACAATCTAAAAGTAAGTGAGAAACCTGCACCAATAAATGGCTTAGACTTAATATATTTAGAGGCTGTAAAGCGCTTCTAGGCTGTATTTTTCCGCTTTTTATCGCATTAATAACTAGATAACGGGCAAGCGCCATATTAAGAGGTGGTAAAGCAACTGCAGCTTTAGTTTCTATTTGCCACTCAACTCCCCCTTCACCTAATACAATTAATGGACCAAAAATAGGATCTTGCTCTATTGCGACTCGTAGTTCTTGAGAGCCAGCTCTATTCGCCATACTTTGCACCAATAATCCCTGAATTTGTGCTTGAGGGTAGAGTTCTGTAACACGCTCTATAATAGCATGAGCTGCTGATGATACTTCTGTACTGTCTCGAAGATAAAGCATAACACCTTGTACTTCGGACTTATGAGGGATATCAGGAGAACGCAACTTCAGCGCAACAGGATAACCAATCTTTTCAGCAATATTGACAGCTTCTTGTGCATTATGGGCAATCCAAGTAGGAAGAGTATTAAAGCCGTAAGCTTCCATAATTGGCTGAACTTGGTGTGTGTCTAATCGATATTGCTTATTTTTTAATGCCTCTTCAATGCAACGATGTGCTTGTTGCGTATTCATTTTGACATCTAAAGGTAATGCCGGTGTCTCTTTTAACTGCTTCTGGTTACGGCGATATTCCACCATATGCATAAATGCAGTGACGGCACCTTCAGGTGTTCGATAGGTTGGAATTCCTGCTTCACTAAATAATTTGCGTGATTGCTGAGAGGAATACTCTCCGCCCCAGTTAGTGAAAACGGTAAGCCATTTACGTCGAGGGTGTTTATTGATGGCTTCTATGACTCGTTGCGCAGTTTCAATGCTAGGAGCAATGGCACTCGGTGTGTGAATAAGGAGTAAAGCATCATGATCATGGCTATCTAACAAACAATTCAATGCCAAAATATAACGTTCAACCGTTGTATCATCACCTAAGTTTAGCGGGTTGCGAATGGCATTTTCTTCTTGAATAACACTTTGTAGTTTTTGTTTTGTTTCATCTGTAAGTTGTGCGAGCTTTCCTGAATGCAAAAATAGCTCATCAACTGCCATTGCAGCAGGTGCAGAGCCATTACTCATAATCATTAATCTTTCGCCTTTTAAAGGCGTCATATAGCTAAGTGTTTCAACGGCAGAAAACATCTCATGGGTATCTTGTACTCGTAATAAACCCGCACGTTGAAAAGCGGCATCATAAGCCACGTCATAACTCGGTGTATCGCCCAATAACAGTTGAGCTTTTTGAGTACGACCACTTTTTATCACCAGAATGGGTTTATTACGCGAAGCACTACGAGATGCTGACATAAATCGTCGTGCATCTTTTATATGTTCGAGATGCAATAAAATAGCACTGGTTTTACTGTCTCTTGCTAGAAAATCTAATAAATCATCGACTTGGATATCTTGATTATCACCTAGCGCAATAAAATAGGAAAAGCCGATATTACGATAATAAGCCCAATCTAAAATCGTGTTGGCGACAGCCGCTGATTGCGAAATAAAAGCTAACTTTCCTTTTTTAACGGGAAGAGGTGAAAAGCTGGCATTTAAACCTTGCCACGGAGCTAAAAGCCCCAAACTATTTGGGCCAAGTAAACGGATATGATATTGCTGACAAAGTAATTTTATTGGCTGAAATTGTTCAGGTTGTGCAGAAAGCACAATCACGGCTTTGCAACCAGATCCACCTAATTGTTTTAGTAGCTCAAGGTTGCGGCGATGATGTGTACAAATAATCGCGAGATCAGGAACTTGAGGCAATTTATCAATAGAAGGATAAGTGAAAACACCAGATACAGAGCCACGAGAAGGATTAATCGGAAACACTGGGCCATTAAATCCACCACTGAGCAAATTTTTCATCATGGTGGTTCCTGCTCGACCTAATTTTTCAGAGGCACCGATCACCGCAATAGATTTAGGACGTAATAGTGCTTCAAGACCTCGTTGGCTCATATCCACTCCAGAGTTTCATTATCAACTGCTATTCAATGTAGCTGATTTGATCTTCTTTTGCCTGACTCCGGTCTGGTTTTCCAAGTAAATATTGTTGACGAAAGTAACTAAAATGAGAAAAAAGTTGTTGTGAGGCTTGAATATCGCCGACATTCTCTAAAATAGAAGCTGCAACTTCTGCTGTACAATGTTGATCTTCCCTTGCTGCTTGGCGAAGTATGTACTCACATTTACTTGCCTCATTTAAAGAAAAGAGGGGTAATGAATTGAGATAAGGGCTTTTGCGAAACATTTTGCGTGCTTCACTCCAAGTGCCATCAAGGAGAATAAACAAAGGTGGTTTGCTATTTGCAGGGAGTTGGTTGTATACAACACGTTCATTTGACGCATAGCTTTCAGGGAAGACAACATAAGCTTGCCGATCTGGTGTATTGATTAGATCAAGCAAGGCCTGTTCTGGAGCGGTTCGGGACCATAAAAAAGCCTGCGTGTTTGGCAATACGTCGGCAATTAATTTCCCCGTATTACTTGGCTTCATCACTTCGGTGTCATACATCAATAAACAAAATTGGCTTTTTGCAGGTTGATTGACAATCGTGTCACAAAGACATTGTTTTTCAGGTAATAAGCAAAAAGAGCAACGTTTGGTACGAAAACCTCGTGCTTTAAAAGGGCGAGTCGAAATCGAAAGTCGATATTGACGAAGTCGAGAGACTGCATTGTCACGCATAACAGATTGACCAATACTCATAAAAAAGAATCGAATATTATCATGTTCAAAACAAACAAACTATTCAGTCTGTTTTTATCATAAAAATCATACTGATATATTGGTTATGCATGAGATGGAGTTAATTATCAATTGATCCTGATTAGTTTATCGATTCCTGTGCGTGATTCTCTCGGTGACAGTTGCTAAACTATCATGTAATCTGCGCCCCTATTGCAGTTGGAGAGACAAATGAACGATTCTTATGAAGGTAAAAACGGCAAGGTAAAAGTAATGTATGTCCGTAGTGAGGACAATGCCGATAATAAACCTAAAAAACCATCCCGCCGTCCTGAAAATGGTCGTGGTGATAGCCGTGATAACAAACGCGGTGATAACCGTGACGACAAAAATCGTGATAATAGACGTGGTGATAACCGCGACGATAAAAATCGCGATAACAGACGTGGTGATAACAAATTTTCTCGTCGTGATGACCGCGGTGCAGGTAAGCCTTCAGGGCGTGGCGCATCACGTAATGAATCAAAACCTTCTCGCGATAGCGAAGGCGGAAGTTTTTCTCCATGGAAAACAGTTTCTCGCCCTGCTGGCGAAGAGGCAATTAAAGAGCACGATGGCATTACTGGTAAGAGCCAAATCGATCCTGAACAGTTGCGCCGCCAACGTTTAGAAGAAACGCGCATTTATGGTGAAAATGCGTGTCAGGCTATGTTTAAAAATCGTCCTGATGCTATTGTTCGTGCTTGGTTTTTACAAGATGTGACACCACGTTTTCGTGATGCACTAAAATGGATGGCTGCAAATCGTAAAGCCTATCATGTTGTTGAAGAAGAAGAGATGGTCAAAGCCGCTCGTACCGATCACCATGGTGGCGTATGCTTCTTAATTAAAAAACGTGTTGGTCATGATGCAGAAACCTATTTGAAAGATGCACCTGAACATGATTGCGTTTTAGCACTTGAAGATGTGGGAAATCCACATAACGTCGGTGCAATTATGCGTAGTTGTGCGCACTTTGGTGTGAAAGGGGTTATCTCTCCTGATTCCGCTGTATTAGAATCTGGTGCTGCTGTTCGTACCGCAGAAGGTGGTGCTGAATATATCCAAGGTATTGATGCTGATAACTTTGCTCAAACTTTAGATAAATTTAAAAAAGCGGGTTATACGCTGGTGGCAACATCAAGCCATAAAGGCAGTGTGCCATTATCAAAAGCACAATTACCAGCGAAAATGGTACTGATCTTAGGTCAAGAGAAAGATGGCTTAAGTGAAAGCACATTAAATCAAGGTGATATGAGCATTTACATCGGTGGTACTGGGCACGTTGAAAGTTTAAACGTCTCAGTGGCTTCTGGTGTGTTATTAGCAGAATGGTGGCGTCAGCACCAAGGCTAATCGCTTTATTGCTTTAAAGAATAAAAAATCCCGCTTAATCATTATGATTTTTAAGCGGGATTTTTATTTATAAGATCTACGCTAATAGCATTATTTTCCTGGTGAGAATGGCGGTTTAGCAAACCAAACCACAATCATCATGATAAGAAAAATACCTGCTGCTAACCAAAAAATTTCATTGGCTGAAATAATCAATCCCTGTTCTGTAATAGTCTTAGCTAAATACGCTGACGCTTGTTCATTTGAAAGACCCAGATCATTCATTTGTTGGTACGCCATTTGCGAATCTGGATCGAGTGGATTAATTTTTTCTACAAAGGTTTCATGGTGAAGTGATTCTCTTTGTGTCCAAATTGTTGTGGTTAACGATGCGCCAATTGCCCCTGCCAATGTTCTTAAGAAGTTCGAAAGACTTGACGCTGATGCCATTTTTTCTGGTGGTAACCCAGATAATGTCATTGTCGTTAATGGCATAAAGAAACACGCAACTGCTAAACCTTGCCAGAATTGTGGCCATGCCACAGTGGCAAAGTCCATTCCTGGTTCGAAGGTATAAGCTCGCCAATAAAAACACACAGAAAACATAATAAAGCTAAAGCTGATGATATAACGTAAATCCACTTTACCACCAAACTTACCTATAATTGGTGTGATAATTAAAGGCAATAAACCTACGGATGCTGATGCTAATCCAGCCCATGTTGCTGTATAGCCAAAGACTTCTTGTAAAAGTAGTGGCAGTAAAACAATAGTACCAAAATAGATCATATAGGCGAGGCTGAGTGTGACGCAACCAATGGTAAAGTTTCGACTCTTAAAGAGTGAAAGATCTATCACTGGATGATCGTCTGTTAACTCCCAAACAATTAAGAAGCTAAGTGCGACCACCGCCACAATAGTGAGGACTATAATTTCTGTTGAATTAAACCAATCGAGCTCTTTACCCTGATCAAGCATGATTTGCAAAGCACCTATACCCACGACGAGTAAAACAAGGCCAATGGTATCTATTGGTTTAATTTCAGTTTTTGTTTCGCGCCCAGATAAGGTGTTTGATATACACATAATAATCAACACACCAAATGGAACGTTAATAAAGAATATCCATCCCCAATGATAGTTATCGCTGATGTAACCACCTAAGATAGGGCCTAAAATCGGTGCAACAACAATAGTCACTGACCATAGTGCAAGCGCCATATTTCGTTTTGCTGGTGGATAGTTATTCAATAACAAACTTTGTGACAAAGGAATAAGTGGTCCAGCTACTAAACCTTGAAGCACACGAAAGAAAATAAGCATTTCAAGACTTTGTGAAATACCACAAAGCCAAGAGGTTAACGCAAAAAGTGCCGTTGACCACATAAAGAGTCGAACTTCACCAATACGTTTTGCTAACCAACCTGTAATTGGGATAGAAATAGCATTCGCCACACCAAAAGAGGTAATAACCCAAGTCCCCTGTGAGTTAGAGGCACCTAAGTTTCCTGCAATAGTTGGAATGGCTACGTTAGCGATTGTAGAATCGAGAACTTGCATAAAGGTTGCCAACGCAAGGGCGATGGTCATTAAAGCAAGTTTTCCTCCTTGTAATGGCTCTTTGATCACCTTTACACCTCGCCTTTATTGTCCTGCATTTTGTTCAATGATTTCATTGATCAGTTTATTAATCTCTGACATATCAATGGTTAAAGCATCAGTATGGTAAGCAGGTGTTTGGCGTTCGCTGTGTGATAATACTTTCCCATCAAGGTTAATCGTATCGACAGTCACTTCAGAAGAAAGACCAATACGTAATGGTTTTTCTGCTAATTCTTTTTCATCTAATGAAATACGAACGGGTAAACGTTGAACGACTTTTATCCAGTTACCACTGGCATTTTGCGCAGGTAATAATGAGAAAGCACTCCCTGTTCCCATATCTAAACCTAATACCGTACCGTGATAAATAACTTTTTTGCCGTAAAAATCTGTTGTGATTTTTGCTGGTTGGCCAATACGCATATTGGCGAGCTGGGTTTCTTTAAAATTGGCATCAATCCACATACCCGTTACAGGAACAACGGCCATTAACGGTTTACCTGGTGAGACTTGTGCGCCAACTTGAACGCTACGACGTGAAACATAGCCATCTGTTGGGCTTAAAATTTTAGTACGTTCTAAGGCAAGCCATGCATTACGAACATCAGTTGATGCTTGTAAAACAGAGGGTTGTTTTGCAATTGGTGTATTTAATATAATTGCCTGGTTAGCATTATATTGCTCTCTTGCAACTTCTAAAGCCGCTCTTGCAGTAGAAACAGCTTCTCTGGCGTGTTGAAGTTCTTCTTTACCAATAACATTGCGTTCGCCTAAAACTTCACGGCGACGAAGATCATTCTGTAATTTAGTGAGCTCTGTTTCGCGTAAAACGATGTTTGCTTTTAATTGACGGCCGTTGATGATTTGCTGATGCATTTGGCGAACACTATTAGCTAATGCTGTTTTTGCTTTTTCTAATGCCAGTTTTTCATCACTTGAATCTAATAAAACTAAGGGTTCACCCGCTTTTACAAAATCAGTGTTATCCACATAAACGGTGGTAACAGAACCAGAAATCTGTGGCATCACCATGATTTGATTACCAGTCACATAAGCATTATCTGTCGTTTCATGATGTCTTAGCACCAAAAACCAATAAGCTGTGTAAGCTGCGCCAGCAACAATAAATAGGATGGTTAGCAACAGTAGAACATTTCGGCGAGTTCGTTTTTTATTGCGAATGGGAGCCTGAGGGGGGGTATTTTCCTCATTAACACTCATTTAGAAGATCTCCATAAAACCAGAAAAACATCATTAGATATGTTTCCAGTATTAAAACTGGAAACATAATTATAAAGTCAATCTTAGAATAATTATTAGCGTGAAGGTAAATTATAAATGCTAATGGGTAAGTATGTTTGCCGATTTATGGCGTAAATAGGATTAGATCAATAAAACTATTTATTATGCTACTTATTCACAACCTTTTTCAGCCAAAGTATCTAATTGTAATAATAACTTACGCATTAGCGTTTCAAGCTGTCTTTGTTCGGATTGATCTAATACAGACCAGATTTGTTTTAAACACTGATGCTGCGGTGGTAATAAGCTATTTAAAAACTCTTCACCTGCATCAGTTAAATGGAGATGTAAACAACGGCGGTCATTATGACTTTCACGACGTTCAATCCAACCTTGCTTTTCAAGTTCATCAGCAATACGGGTTGCATTTGTTCTTGAAGAGCCCAAAGCTGCACTTAATTCTGATGGTTGAATACTACGATTTTCTGTCGTATCTAAAATCATTAGTGCCATAAATAATGTCTCGTTAATACCCTGAGACTTCAACATATTATTACGACTTTCAAGAAGTTTGCTTTGAACATGCATAGAAAGGCGAGTTAACAAAATTTCTTGATAAGGAATATCTTTGTTAAGCGATTTCTGTTGTGTAGCGCGAGTGTTTAGTAATTCTTCTGTTGGCGTAAATGAGCTTTCCATTTTTAGACACCTTGTTAGTTTCGAAAATTAGGATAATTTTGTTATCAACATGTTAAATGGTATATTAAACACACAATTTAGCAATTTTTATTATTTATAGTCACTATGTTTTTTTGATTATGTTACCTGATTCATAAATTTTCTGAATGATAACACAAAAAAAAGATAGGTACTTATCTCTTTGCAATAAGTTAATAAAATCAATTTATCACTTATCTGACAATGAATAGTAGTCTATTTGCGAAAAAAGGGATCATTTTTTACGATAAAACACGTAATAAATTTATTATCACTATCAATGGTTGGTATGTAGATAGTATCTAAATGAAATTATTTATACAGTGCTTTATTGGGTGGATTGATATAATTTTCTTAATAAAGAATGGGATGATGATATACATTAATAGTAATCACGCTGTTAAAACATTCACATTTTATTCTGATTAGTGGGGGGTGAAGAAATAATATAACCCATCCTTGGGTCTAAAAATTATTCGGCGTGGATTATTGGATCATTTTTATAACCTAAAAACCAAACAATCAGACCGATAACACCAATGACTAATCCGGCGATAGAAACACCTGTCCATCCATATTGATGATAAGCATAACCTGATAGTAAAGATCCTAGCGCACCACCAATAAAATAACTTGTCATATAAGCGGCAGTCAGGCGGTTTCTAGCATCAGGTAAAATACGGTATATGGTGCTCTGATTGGTGACATGAACACCCTGAACAGCTAAGTCTAGCAGGACAACGCCAATAATAAAGCTGATGAGCCCAACCCAGTGATAATAAGGTGCAACAATGATAAAACCCCAAGAAAGAAAGAGGATGATTAATCCTACTGTGGTGGTTTTCTTGCCTTTTCCTTTATCTACTAATACACCCGCTTTACCCGCCATTAATGCACCTGCGGCACCTACAAGACCAAATAAACCAATCACAGCATCCGAGTAATTAAAAGGATCAGAAGCCAATAAAAAGGCCATTGAGGTCCACAATAAACCAAAGTGAGCAAAAATAAGCGCACCAACTAATGAGCGAGTTCTTAATACGGGAGTTGTTGCAAATAATTTGAAAATAGAACCTAGCAATTGGAAATAATTTAAGTTGGTTTCACTTTTATAAGTGGGTAAACAGCGCCATAAGGTGATGGCTAAAATCGCCAGAAAAATACTGGCTATCCAGAAAATACCCTGCCAATTAGTAAATGACGCCATTAACCCAGATGCGGTTCTCGCCAGTAAGATCCCGAGTAAAAGGCCACTCATAATCGTTCCGACAGCCTTTCCACGTTGATGTGGCGCGGCAAGCGTTGCAGCAAAAGGAACAAGAATTTGAGCTACAACGGAGAACATGCCTGAGAGTGCAGTTCCTATTAACATCACCCAAATATTAGATGCCATGGCGGTAATTAATAGGCCACTTGCTGAAATTAATGTCATGGTAATAATGAGTGAGCGACGTTCAAAAATATCGCCAAGAGGCACTAATAACATTAACCCTATGGCATAACTTAATTGTGCGGTGGTGACAATAAATCCAGCCAAAGTAGCAGATATGTGGAAATAGTTTGCGATTGAATCAAGTAGAGGTTGTGCATAGTAGTTACTGGCAACAACCATACCTGTGGCAACCGCCATAAGTAAAATAAGGCCTTTGCTTAGCGATGTTTGTGGTGCGGTGTTTTCCATAATACTCGTAACAAATCATTTGTAAGGTAAATGATAGTAACATGAGTCATTTTTTTGAGAAAAGAATTACTGTGATAGAGATGTTCAATTAATTTGATACAAAACCTTAGAATATATTTTTATAACATATTGTTTTATATAATAAATAAACATTGGGTTTTGCTTGTTAATAACTAAAAAGCGTAAAAAAGAGCATAGCCAAACACCATATCCATTGAATTGAAACGCCAATCACGGCAAAAGAAAATAGGCGTTTAGTCCCTAGCCAACGGGCTTCCATAGTCTGTTTTTGGGGACGTTTAGGAAATAATATAGAGAGACTTTCATCAAAACTAACATCGTCTTGATAACGATAAAGAGCTTGAAAAAAATGGCTATCAAGCCATAAACGAAAAAGATGATATTGAGTAAATAAAAATAAAAGAGAAGCAATAAAGAAAGCCAATTTATTGTGAAAATAAAGGCTAAATACAGGCAATGTGCTTATATAAGGTAACAGTGATAACAGCAGTAAGTAGCGCCAACTTTGAGTTAAAGACACAATGACTTTACCGCTAGTTTTTGTTGTCAGCATAGTTCCCTCGTTATCTATTTTGTTGGAAACATGAATACCAAATTTGTAATGCCTCTTGTGTTTCTGAATTTAAGATCACTTGAGGGCGTGTTTGATACACCTGTTTTATTGCGTCTTCCAAAGTATCTACTGTGCCATTGTAAACGAGCCATGCAACCGCAATGGTGGCACTGCGTGAATAGCCTAATTTGCAATGAATATAAACAGTACCTACTTGGCTAAGTTGTTCCATAGACAACATGGCTTTGCTGATATCATCTGGAGATAATGGTAATAAATCGATTTGAGGTTGGGCTAAATAAAGCTGATTTTGGCTAAATTTGTTTCTTGGCCATTCACAGGTTAAATCAAAAACTGCATTCGCTTTTAATTTATAAAGTGGGCGTCCACCTAATAAAATACCTTCAGTTACTAAACTGGGTGTTTGGCAGCAAGTTAAATAATAGCGATAAGTACACCAAGCAAAAAAGCGATAAGGTAATAGGATTATCTGTGCAGAAAGGGGAATTTCACCCTGTGCATTTTTTTGAAAAATAGAAGCTCCTGCCCCTAAATAACCTAAAGTCACAAAAGTTAATGTGATTGCAGGCCAGAGAAAAAACCAAAAGAAACCTTGTAAACCAAAAGATAACAGGTAGAACACTATTGCGGATAACGCATAGTTTTTACCAATACGTAAACTGCGTTTGCTGCCAGTAAAATGCCATTTCCAACGTGAATTTATTGGCAATAAATAACAGATAAATACGCCAACACCAAAGCCTGTAATAATATCAATAAAGTGATGTTGCCATGTTGTCAGTACAGAAACAGCAATAAGCAATGACCATAAATTTAAAAACCATTGCCATGATTTAGGCGTATGTGCGCGAAAACGTAACCAAAGTATCCACAATAAGATAATGTGCAAAGAAGGAGCTTGATTATAAGGTAAATCAAAACCTTCTAATTGGGTAAATAACCAACCAGAAAATCCTTCTGTTGTTGGGCGAATAAAACTAAATTTTAAAGGAAATAATAAAAAACCAGCACAAGCAATAAGAGAGGCCACAATTAAACGTAGCCCATGTATAAATTGTTCTCTCAATGTTGTACAAATAATCAGTGAAATACCATAGGCAATATTCACACTCCAATAAGGAATGATTGTCCAAGGTAAAAAGGGAATCGCTTTTTCCCACGAATAAACAAAAGAAGGAATATCAGATAAAGTGGAAGTGTAAGTGTTAACTTGCATATAAGTTAAATAGAAAAATGGGGCAAGAAACAACAGCCATACAATACCAGCAAGCCAGATACTTTTTCTCGATGATGTTATTTGAGTGTGTTGGGTTCCACCCATACTAAAATTCCTTTCTTTGTTTATGTTTCTATTTTTACAACAACTTAAAACTATCGCTATATGTTGCCATATAGCGATAGCTCAGTTATTGATGGTGCATTCCGTTAGCGACGTTTTGCTATTGATACACTGAAAATACCCCAATGATCAATTTGTTGATCTAACTTCTCAAAACCAGCTTCATTAACTAAAGCATCCATTTCACCTTGACTACGGCAACGCATGATCCAAGGTTGTCCATTTTGGTGACTCGGTAATACACGCGCAATCATTTCAAGTTGGGGGTGCCAAGGTTGACAGGTATAAATTAATAAACCGCCACTTGGTATGGCTTGCGATAGCCCTTTTAAAGACTCTTTTAACAGATGATTTTCAGGGAATAATTCATAGAGCCCGCTGACAATACCTAATGTTGGTGAAGGCGAAACAGTACTCAAGCTTTCTGCATCAAAAGCGTTACCTTCTTCAAAACGCACTTTATCTTCTAAGTGACGTTCTTTAATCACCATTCTGCCTTGTTCAACGTTAATAGCGCTATAATCGCGCATTAAAATCGAATCGACCTTACCATAATCATTAACAGCATCAAAAAGATAGCGACCTTGTCCTGCGGCGATATCCATAATATGCACAGGCATATTATTTTGTATTAATTGGCGAATGGCATAACGAATTGTATTTTCAATATTAATTTTTCGTTGGCGAATGCCTTGCCAACCAATACTATTTAAATATTGTCTATCAACGACACGACCAAATAAGCCTTTTCCCTGCGGTTGATTACGATAGACATAATCCAGAGTTGATCCAGAATCAAAACCTTTATCGTAACCCAGAGCAACACCTTCAGATGCTTTACCTAAAGTGCTCATAGAACGGCTAAGTATTTTGTAATAAAGTCTTTTTGGACAATATGTAGGAAGAGGGGTTTGTAATGTGCGATAAACATCTGCACTATGGCTCCAAGTATCTTCATATTGGTAATCATGTTGATAAAGTGGTTGTGCAAACAATTTTTCAATAAAACTGCGCATTTTATTGATAGGGATAACTCTATCTTTCTCACCTAAGGTATCGTGGTAAAAGCTTGGTAGAACATGTTTTTCTTTAATTGATGTGTTTAAACGTTCATAGAAAAGATGTTGAGGCTTGGCGTGAACAACATGATCATTGCCTGAAATAAATAACTGTGTTGGTAAAGTAATCGCGTTTGCGTCTTCAACAACACGATCTGCTGTTTTATAAAGCTCTAATAAAATATTGACAGCAATAGGGCGAGTGATTAGTGAGTCTTGGTTAAAAGAGTCGATACGACTTTGGTCATGGGTTAGGTATTTCGCTTTCACATACGAATTAACATAAAAAAGCCCGCGAACTTTTTGCATTAAGGCAAGACCTGTGCGTGCAAAAGGAACATATAATTTCACTTTAAATGCAGGAGAAGCTAGCACCATGCCACGAATTTTGGGAGCGTAATCGTGTACCCAACCAGTAACTAAAACGGCACCTACACTTTGACCAACAACCAGAATATTCTCCATTGGAATATTATAGTTAGAAGAAACGTAATGAACGAATTCGTCTATATCTTTTATTGATGTTCCCATTGATGGGCTATAACCGCGAGCACCTTCATTTTTACCATGCCCACGAGCATCCCAAGCAAACATTGAAAAATCAGGAAGATCTAGCTCATCAACGAGATGAGCAACACGGCCTGAGTGCTCATGTCCTCGGTGAAATAAAATAATTGCTTTTGGCTCAGTGGTAATTTGAGCAGGCCAATGACGATAATACAACGGTGTCTTATCGCTGGTGGTAAATTCAGACTCAATCATATTCCTTTGAGTTTGATATTGCGGCTGTTGATTCATAACGATGTATCCTTATCTTTATCTGTCATCGTTGCTTCTTTTAGTGCGCGATGAATTCGGTGATAACAAGTCAACAAAAGTAATAAATTAATAATAATAAAAAGATAATGTGTGCTTTCTGATAATGTCAGTGAGGGGAATAATCCGATAAAAAACGCAATAGCACCAAAAATAAAAGCTCTATCACTTTTTCCCATCGGGCCATCATAACGACGAGAAGCATTAATAGTTTGGGCTAGAACGCCTAAGAACTCAGTCATTATCATTAAAAAAAGTGTCAGCATGATCCACCAGTAGGCTTGTGGAAAAATAAAAGCAAAAGGTAGATAGAGTGCAATGTCTGAAATAACATCACTGGCTTCGTTTAATATCGCCCCAAGCGCACTTTTTTGATTATGTTCTCGTGCAAGCATGCCATCTATGGCATTAAGCGCCATACGAAAAAAGAGGACAAAAGGGAGTAATAAAAATAAACGAGGGGAAGGATAAAGTAAAAGTAACCCACCAACGGCAATGGATAACAGTAAAGCAGAGAGCGTGACCTGATTTGCGGTGATCCCTTTTGTGAATAACTGTTCTACATAAGGGCGCAATAGAGATTGAAATTTGGGTTTTAGGTCATAAATTGTCATGACGCATCCTTGTGTTCAAAAGTGCGTATATTGCCTCAAAATTATTATTTTATTATTAGCTGATTTTTATCCCATTGAATATCTTTATTTCAATGGTTTAATTTATTTAAGATTTAAACATAAAACTAATATTTGAAATTTACTTGAATTAATAATTATTTAGCGCCTTAAAAAAGGGAAAATAAGATACGCATAATTGTAATTATCAGACTGTTCCGTGTCTGTTTTATTCTTTTTATTTTAAGAATGATTAAATTTTCTTTAGTAATATATTCGTAATTATAATTAGAGAATTAAATGAGAGGAATGAAATAAGGAATATCAAATACCTTATAGTAACTAATGAAATTAGTTTAATTTATTAAAAATATCATTTTAGATAAAATTTAAATCTAACAGGAGTGTATCAATAGAGTAGTTATCTGTATTGAGTGATAAATGCAAAAAAACTAGATAATTATTATCATTATCATAATTAGCGCTGTTAGTTACAGCTCTAACCATCTATCAAACTAATAACCATACAAAAAGATACTACTATTATGATCCATTTCTTAGCAAAAAATGATGCTTATCGTCAGGGAATTGGGATATTTTCATTTTCGTCATCAGCGATTGCATTATTATTGACTTCACTCACTTCGTTAAATAGCTATGCAACTGAAAGTGTAAAACCAGAAATAACGACATCCACAAAGTCGGAGAGTCCTGTACAACCAAAATCGAGTGAAAAGATTACTCTTGAGCCTATCTATGTATCAGGTGAGCTCAATTCGAGTGTTGATGCAGGAAGTACCGTTCTGACATTAAAAGATATCGATAGAATTCAGCCTAATAATATTGCAGAGCTGGTGGATAAATTACCCGGAATTTCATCATCGGGTTCACCCAGACCAGGAGGTCAAACATTAAATATCTGGGGGATGGGTAATCCTGAAGATATTAAAATCACCCTTGATGGTACACCTAAAACCTTTGAGAAATATCGTCAAGGTTCAATTTTTATTGATCCTGAATTAATACGTCGTATTGATGTTGATAAAGGGCCTCATAATATTACTCAAGGAAATGGCGGATTTGGTGGTTCGGTGAGAATTGAAACCAAAGATCCCGATGACTTATTATTACCCGATCAGAATATTGGGATGTTTTTAAAATACGGACATCATACTAACGACAGACAAAATCGTTATAGTGGTGCGGTATATGGCAAATTACTTGATGGTCAAGCTGACGGATTATTCTATTTCAACCGCCGTGAAAGTGATGATCTGCGACGCCCGGATGGGACTAAATTTGGCTATTCACAGTCAGACCAAGATTCTTTTTTAATTAAAACGAATATCTATTTAACTGAAGCACAAACATTAACGTTATCAGCATCACGATCAGAAAGTGATGGTTGGACACCTTGGGCGGCTAAACGGGATGAATTAGCTAAACCTAGCCAAGCTGAAGTGGATAAATATGGCTTTGATGCGGCGATGAAACGTAAATTAGTTTATCGTGATCAAAAAGATGACACCTTCAGTGTGAAATGGAATATTCAGCCAGTTGATTCTGATCTAATTAATTTAACGCTTACCTACGGTTATTCAAAAACTAAGCAAAACGATAGTCGCCCAGAGACAGCAAGCTCCTATTTTAGCAGCAGCATGGGAAATCAAAGTTGGGTAGATTATCGAAATCATCAAATTGAAATTAAAAATGAAAGCACTATTATGCAAGGTGCTTTAGAGCATAAAGTATTAGTGGGAACACGTTGGCATCGTAATGATCGTGATGTCTTAATGTTTACTCGTGATAAAGCTAAGAATCCAAATTATAACTATGGATATTATGCGCCTCCTTATATGCCAGAAGGTACGCAAACGACAACCAGTTTCTATCTTCAAGATTCGATGAGTTATAGAAACCTGACGATAACACCAGGTGTTCGCTACGATATCGTTAAAAATCAAGGTAAAGGAAGCCGAGCTATCACTTATCAAGATCCTGATCCCTATTATGGCCATGATTATTCGGATGTGACTTATAGCGGGGCAACGCCTCACTTAGGTTTATTATGGAAAATGAATCAGAATTTCAGATTCTTTGGTGATCTAACCTACACATGGCGAGCGCCATTGATTGATGAGCAGTATGAAGTTCAAGGAAGTGTTTCTAGCTTAACGGGAACAAGTCGCCACCTAGATAAAGAAACAGTAAGAGCTGCACGAATTGGTGCAATTGCAGACTTTGAAAGTGTTATTCAGCAAGAAGACCAACTGCAATTAAGAACAACACTGTTTGATACTCGTGGTAAAGACGAAATCTTCCGCCGCCGTGGTGTCTATTGTGAAAGCCAAAAAGTGGATGGGCATAATGGAAATTGTCCGCCTTCAATAGGTAATTACCGTAATTTACCGGGTTACCATATTCAAGGGTTGGAAATTGAAGCCTTTTATAATAGCCCTAATGTATTCGGTCGTTTAGCGTATTCAACAATGAAAGGAAAACGTGACCAATCACCGCGTGATCCGTGGTTTGGTCAAAAAACATGGATTGCAGAGATCCAGCCTGACGCTTTACATGCCACCCTTGGTGTAAAAGTACCAAGTATTAATGTCAATATGGGATGGACGGGCGATTTTATTGGCGCTCAACGCCGCTCGCCAATAGATGCTGATCCTGATGCTGGCTATTGGTCATTACCAAAAAGTAAAGGTTATGCAATCCACGGTTTATTTGCGAATTGGGAACCTTCTTTTATAGATAATACTGAGGTTCGTTTTACGGTCGCAAATTTATTTAACCGTGATTATTACCCTTATTTAGGTGAATCAGTTTCAGGTGTAGGACGTGATTATCGATTTACTGTGGTAAAACGTTTCTAATATTACTGAAAATAAAAACTGCGGCCTTTGGTCGCTTAAATAAACCCCATAGATATTATGGGGTTTATTGTCATTTAGAATTCAATACTCAAGATATTGAATTAATAACCGTGTGATGCAGAAGTTGCAATCATTGCCATCATGGTAGTGAAGAAGAAAATAAAGAAAAGAACAGCCATAATGATACTAATAATAAAGTAAATAAAGCCCGCTCTGTTCCATGTTTCTTGCACTTTCATAAAGGTTTCAACAGAATCGTAATCACCACTTTTCCAAGCCCATTCATTCCCTTTAATACCACAGACAAAGATCCAAACAAGATTAAGTAAAGGAACAAGTACTAATAATGGAAGATAGGATTTATTACCGAAACCCCAAATAATATTAAACATGAAAGCACCCCAGTTCCAACGTTTAATTTCTTCAGGTACTGGTTTGTTAGTGTAAGACACAGTTTATTCCTTATTTAAAATAATAAATATAAAAATGAAAATGCCAAAATGGCAACTGGAGAAAGGAATAATCATAATTGAATAAATGAGAGAATGAAAGACAGGTATATCTTTGCCATTAATAAAAAGAATAATCTTAATAATAAAGTTGTATTAAGATCTTTTAATTTTTATATAAACTCGTTTTGCCTAATTACATGTAATTTTAGTTTTTTATAAATAAAAACAGGCCACAATAATGTGACCTGTTTTGTGATAATCTTAATTTAAGATTATTTATTGATTACTTTGCAGTAGCCTGAGCTTGTTCAATCCAACCATCAAAGGTTTTTTGATGGGCTTTGATCCATGCATTAGCATGACGTTCAATATCTGCTTGTGATTTTTGACCATTATGCATACGCAAGTTTTGCGCATTAATATCGGCAACAGACACTTTCATCACTTCAAAGAGTTTTGCCGCAGCGGGATTTTCTTCAGCCCATTTTTTATTTGCTGCAATATGCATAGTACTTGGTGGAAAGCCGTAGTTTTTACCATTTGCTAATGTGGTATCGGTTTTATCATCACCTGGTAACGAAGAGAAGGGGACTTGTAACCAAACAACATCTTTACCCGGTTTTAATACATCACTTATCCAGTAAGGCGTCCATGTGTAATAAAAAATGGGTTTGCCTTCTTTATAGCGAGTAATGGTATCTGCCATCATTGCCGCGTAATTGCCTTGGTTATGTGTAACAGATTTTTCTAATCCATAGGCTTTTAAGTGGTTGTTGATCGCTTCTTCACAACCCCATCCCGGATTACAACCTGTTAAATCAGCTTTGCCATCACCATTGGCATCAAATAATTTGGCAATTTTAGGATCTTTTAATTGCTCAATATTCGTAATGTTATATTTCTCTGCTGTTTTTTTATCAATCAAGTAACCTTGAGCTGCATTAACGACATAATCCCCTTTACGATAAAAGGTATTATCACCTCCTGCCGCTGCATATTGTGAATTATGAAGAGGAACCCAACTGACTGCCATAAAAGTTGCATCACCATTGGCGATAGAGGAATAAGCAACGTTATAGTCAACTTCTTTAATTGGCTGAACAGTGTAACCTAATTGTTCTAGTGCTTTATTGACGATTAATGTTTGAAAGGTTTCTTCAGAAATCGTACTTTGCACGGGTTGAACCGAAATCCCTTTTCCAGGCAAATCAGCAGCGGATAACTGGGTGCTTATCAGTGTGGCGGACAATACTGTTGCCCAGATAACTGGATTACGCATAGTTTTTCCTTCTGTTGTGATGGTAAGAGATAAATAGCGACAGCGAACTGTCGCCTCTATTTCTTGTATTGATTGAACGTGTTGTTCTTTATTGATTTTTGATACTGATTTTAAATAAATAGTGAAAATATTTATTACGATGCTTTTTTGCCAAAGAGTCGACAAATTAAACCGATAGGCCCTGTCATATACCAGCATCGATTGCCTTTATGACGGCTGTTTTGACCTAAAGATTGTGTTAATCGGTCAAGAATAATGGCGAGGATAACAATACCTGCACCTCCTACGGCAGCAAGTCCCATATCAAGGCGACCTATACCGCGTAATACCATTTGACCTAATCCACCAACGGCTATCATTGATGCAATAACAACCATTGAAAGCGCTAACATCAGTGTTTGGTTTACACCTGCCATAATCGTTGGCATGGCGAGCGGTAATTGCACTTTAAACAGCATTTGACGAGGATTTGCACCAAATGATTGTGCCGCTTCAATTAAATCTTCAGGGACTTGTTTGATCCCTAAAATAGTCAATCTCACAATTGGAGGTAAGGCAAAAATAATGGTGACCACAACGCCGGGTACGTTACCAATACCAAATAACATGACGATAGGCACTAAGTAGACAAACGCAGGTGTTGTCTGCATTGCATCCAGTAAAGGTCGAACAATTTTGGATGCTCTATCACTGTTAGCTAACCATATTCCTAATGGGAGCCCGATAATAAGACAAAACAGTAATGAAGTGAGTACCAATGCAAGGGTAACCATAGCTTCAGACCAAGCACCAATCGCACCAATTAAGATTAATGAGATAAAGGATGCGACACCCATGACTTTGCCTGAAAGTTGCCATGCAATCAGAGAAAACAGAATAATGGCGATAGGTGCTGGCATTGAGGTTAAGAAATTTTCAAAACCACTTAATACCAAATCAACTGGTACACGAATACCTTGGAAAACAGGGCGAAAGTGCAACACAATCCAGTCAATCGCATCGGTAACCCATGAATCTAATGGGATCAGCGTATTGTGAAACGGATCCATAAGATTGAAAGAATCGGGTGCGACATCCGTCGATGCGGCATCTAGCCAATCACTGCCAGCGGATGAGGTGTCAATATTGTCAGTACCACTGCCTGCACCCCACGGATCGGCATCTGTTGATATACTGTCAGCACTGCTCCAAGGATCGCTTTCTGTTGCGCTAGTATCTGTTGTTGCCCAAGGATCATCATTTACGTGATTGGTTGTCTCTTGTGCAGTTTCGTTTGTCGCAGCCTCTTGGATCTTTGTATCCAAAACTGTATTTTGATCTGTTGTATTACTCATTTGGCGTCTCCTTATCCAGTGCTTGTAGTAACATTCCTTTAGAAATTAAGCCGATATAACGGTTTTTTTCATCAATAACAGGAATTGCACAGGGAGATTGTGCAACCGTTGAAATCAGCTCGTTTAACGGTGTATCACCATTAATGGCACAAGGCTCAGGTAAAATAGCTGACTCAATAGGTTGTTTATTCTTGAGTGCCTCTTCAAGAGATGTGACTGAAACAATACCAACAAATTTTCTTCCTCGTTCAATGAGATAGCCAAAGTTTCTATCTTCATCTTCGAGTACTTTTAATGCAGATCGAGGACCAAAACCGGGCGCAACATGCAGTAAGGTTTCTGGGCGACGTTTGGCTATATCTTTTGCACTAAATACGTGGCTAATATCAACACCACGGAAAAACGTACGCACATAATCGTTTGCTGGATTGTTGAGTATCTCATCTGGTGTTCCCGTTTGGACAACAACGCCACCTTGCATAATGGCAATTCGGTCACCAATACGCATCGCTTCATCCAGATCATGAGAGATAAAGACAATGGTTCGCTGTTTATCGCCTTGTAAGCTTAATAACTCATCTTGCATTTCAGTACGAATTAACGGGTCGAGTGCTGAAAAGGCTTCATCCATTAACAAAATATCAGGATCATTAGCAAGCGCACGCGCAAGGCCGATACGTTGACGCATCCCACCAGAAAGCTCATCAGGCCAAGAGTTTGCGTAACTACCCAAGTTGACTTGCTCTAAGGCATCCATCGCTTTTTTATAACGCTCGTCTTTGCTTAACCCCGCGAGATCCATTCCAAATGCAGTGTTATCAAGCACATTCATATGAGGCATCAATGCAAATGACTGAAACACCA
This sequence comes from Proteus sp. PR00208, assembly GCF_016238545.1. Taxonomy (NCBI): domain Bacteria; kingdom Pseudomonadati; phylum Pseudomonadota; class Gammaproteobacteria; order Enterobacterales; family Morganellaceae; genus Proteus; species Proteus sp. PR00208. Next base: position 23,294 of record NZ_JAEHQE010000013.1, read on the forward strand.
TACTGATTTTTTTACGACGAACTTGTCGTAATTCTTTATCTGACATGGTGGCAATATTTTCACCATCAATAAGCACCTCTCCTTTTGTCGGAGAGATCAGACGATTGAGAAGGCGGACTAGAGTGGATTTACCTGAACCAGATAACCCCATGATGACAAATATTTCGCCTTCTTCAATTGCCAGATTTGCATTTTGAACGCCCACCGTAAGCCCTGTTTTATCAAAAATCTGATCTTTATTCATACCTGATTCTAATAATTCAAAAGCGCGTTTAGGGTGCTCGCCAAATACCTTGTAGAGATTTTTTACTTCGAGTTTAATTGCCATGCAATATAGTGTTTCCTATTTAAATATTGAAAGGAATAAATTAAATATTAATAAATAAGTGTTGTTATTTTTCCTAAATAAGAATTTTAGTAAGAGAAATACCCTACCACAATGATTGAGTCTGACAACCCTATGTTAATTATAATTAATTAAATAATTTGGCTGTTTTTTCTTTATTTTTAATATGATTAATAATTAAATAAAGTGAAATAAATAAAATTTATTAAAAGAGATATTATCTTCTAACTAACTGAAATAACTTTATTTTTAGAGATATTGTTATTTTGATTAGGATCTCAATAAAAATGAAAACTCAATATCAAAATAAAAGGGAAAAAGAGATGAAAATTAAATGAAAAAAAATCATAATGTATTAGTTAAATTAATGTTTGTTATCTTATTATAAGCTCTATCTACTTAATGTAAGCTAAAATTATTCGAAAAAAATTGATTTTTTGACAATATTGAACGGCAAAAATCAATCAATTAGATTGTTTAGTGAACAAATAAAAATACACCAAAAAATAGTCTATATTTTTCAGTGTATTATGTTTTATATGTGATACATAATTAAATTGAATGTATTGTGTTATTTATCTTAACTTCAACTAGGCTAATAAACCTTAAAAATCCCAATCATCGTCTTCAGTGTTAATGGTTTTTCCAATAACATAAGATGAGCCTGAACCAGAGAAGAAATCGTGATTTTCATTTGCATCTGGTGATAATGAAGAAAGAATTGCAGGACTGACATCAGTTATTTCATCAGGGAATAAAGCTTCATACCCTAAATTCATTAATGCTTTATTTGCATTATAATGAAGAAATTTTTTGACGTCTTCTGTCCAACCTACAGTGTCGTAAAGATCTTCGGTATATTTCACTTCATTGTCATATAAATCTAATAATAATGAGAAAGCAAAATCTTTAATATCTTGTTTTTCTAATTCTGATTTATTTAATAACTGATTTTGAAATTTATAGCCAATATAATAACCATGAACGGCTTCATCCCTAATAATAAGACGAATTAAATCAGCTGTATTAGTTAATTTCCCTCGACTTGACCAATACATTGATAAATAGAATCCTGAATAAAATAAAAAGGATTCTAAAAAGACGCTGGCGATTTTTTTCTTTAAAGGATCTTTATCTTGATAATAACGCAAAATAATTTCTGCTTTCTTTTGTAAGTAAGGATTTTCCTCACTCCAACGGTATGCCTCATCGACATCGGTTGTTAAGCAGAGTGTAGAAAATATCGAACTGTAAGAACGAGCATGAACCGCTTCCATAAAACAGATATTAGATAATACTGCTTCTTCATGAGGCGTGAGTGCATCTGGCATTAAAGTAGGTGCGCCTACGGTGTTTTGGATCGTATCAAGCAAAGTTAACCCTGTGAAAACACGGATCGTCAGTTGTTTTTCAGCTTGAGTCAGCGTGTTCCATGAGGGAATATCATTAGAGAGTGGAATTTTTTCAGGTAACCAAAAATTCATGGTTAAACGGTTCCAAACTTCTAAATCTTTTTCATCTTCAATGCGATTCCAGTTAATCGCATTAACGTGGCTTAATAAAGGTGATGACATGCTATGTTCTCCTTATTGTTATTATTAAAGTGCGCACGAAACACAGCCTTTGATTTCAGTACCTGCTAATGCAGATTGTCGAATACGTATGTAATACAAGGTTTTAATACCTTTACGCCATGCGTAAATTTGCGCTTTGTTAATATCTCTTGTTGTGGCTTCATCAGAAAAGAACAACGTCAGTGATAACCCTTGATCGATATGTTGTGAAGCTTCGGCATAGGTATCGATAATTTTCTCAGCTCCAATTTCATATGCATCTTGATAATATTGACGGTTTTCATTGGTCATAAAGGGAGCAGGGTAATAAACTCGCCCAATCTTACCTTCTTTTCTGATCTCTATTGGCGCGGCAATAGGATGAATACTTGATGTAGAATGGTTAATATAGGAAATAGACCCTGTCGGTGGTATTGCTTGTAAGTTTTGATTATAGATCCCATGCGTCATAATAGATTGCTTGAGAGTCTGCCAATCTTCCTGTGTTGGAATATGAATATTAGATTGGCTAAATAGCTGGTGGACTTTTTGAGTTTTAGGCAACCACTGTTGTGATACATATTTATTAAAATATTCACCCGTTGCGTATTTTGAATTTTCAAAGCCTTTAAAGTGCTGCTTTTTCTTAATCGCTAATTGATTTGAAGCTAATAACGCATAGTAAGTGACGGTATAAAAATAGATATTAGTAAAATCTAACGCTTCCTCAGAGCCATAATAAATTCCTTCACGGGCTAAGTAGCCATGTAAATTCATTTGCCCTAAACCAATGGCATGAGAAGCGAGATTACCTTTTTCAATAGAAGGAACGGACTCAATTTTCGTCATTTCAGAGACATTACTTAATGCCCTAATTGCAGTGCTGACGGTATGTGCAAAGTTAGGTGAGTCCATTGCCATAGCAATATTCATAGAACCTAAGTTACAACTGATATCATGACCGATATGGCGATAACTTAAGTCAGGGTGATACTCACTTGCGCTGTTGACTTGTAAGATTTCAGAGCAAAGATTGCTCATGTTAATTCTACCAGCGATAGGATTGGCGCGATTTACTGCATCTTCAAACATGATATAAGGATAGCCAGATTCAAATTGAATTTCGGCAAGTGTTTGGAAAAACTCTCTCGCTTTAATTTTTTTCTTACGAATTTGCGCGTTATTCACCATTTCACTGTATTTTTCACTAATACTGATCTCTGACATAGGTACGCCATAAACACGCTGTACATCATAAGGTGAGAAGAGATATAGTCAATCCTACTTAAAAATGTTATAAAATAATTAACAAATTCAATTGTTATTATAAAGACCATGACTTACTCACTAGATTTCCGCAAACAAGTACTAAAAAGCTTAGACGAGGGTATGACCTTTGCCGAGGCAGCTAAATTCTATAACCTCAGCCCAACCACCATACAAAACTGGAAGAGACGTGTTCATAGTAAAACAACCAGGCAAACCAAACCCTATAAAATACCAGATGACGTGCTACTCAATGATGTCAAAGAACATCCTGATGATTATCAGTACGAGCGAGCACGTCGTTTAAACTGTAGTAAAACAGGCATTCATCATGCCCTAAAGCGCCTAGGCATCAGTCAAAAAAAAGACTTTAGAACATCCAAAAGCCTGTCCGATCAAAAGAGTGGCGTATCAGAATAAGCTTGAGCACTTTAAGCAGCAAGGCTACCCCATTGTATATATGGACGAAAGCGGCTTTGAGTCTGAAACCATTCGCTCTCATGGTTATGCACCGATTGGTAAGCCTTGTATCGATAGCTACAACTGGCAAGGTAAAAAGCGAACCAACGTTATTGGTGCTCTGTATGAAAAGATGCTGTTTGCGCTTGATTACTTTGAGACAAACATCAACAGCAGCATATTCTACAACTGGTGCAAACAAACCCTAATCCCAAGTCTTAAAACCAAATGCGTGATTGTGATGGATAACGCCAAATTTCATAAGAGCAAACGCATTCAAAAGCTACTAAACAGGCACGGGCATCGTATTCTTTGGTTGCCGCCGTACAGCCCAGACCTAAACCCTATCGAAAAGAAATGGGCTCAGGTGAAGTTTCTACGCCAAGGCTGGATGGAAAACGACTTATCCAAATTGTTTTATGATGTTTGCCCTAACCATAACAATTTTATTTTGAGCTGACTATACATATCTTCATTGCGTTTCGCTAATTCAAATGTGATATCAGGGATAACAACGCCTAAAGAGAGGGTTTTTATTCGCACTTTTTCATCCGCATTTTCTCTTTTTGTATCAAGAAAATGGTAAATATCTGGATGATGTGCATGAAGATAAACAGCACCAGCTCCTTGTCTTGCGCCTAACTGATTGGCATAGGAAAAAGCATCTTCAAGCATCTTCATAACAGGAACAACGCCAGAAGATTGATTCTCTATACGTTTAATGGGGGCACCAGCTTCACGTAAATTAGTCAGCAAAAATGCAACGCCACCACCACGTTTAGAAAGTTGTAATGCGGAATTTATCGAACGACCGATAGACTCCATATTATCTTCTATACGCAGTAGAAAGCAGGAAACCAATTCACCACGCTGTTGCTTTCCACAATTTAAAAAAGTCGGTGTTGCGGGTTGAAAACGGCCACTAATGATTTCATCAACAAGATGAAGTGCAAGATCAGTATCACCCTGTGCAAGCGTGAGAGCCACCATGCAAACGCGATCTTCATAGCGCTCAAGGTAGCGCTCGCCATCAAATGTTTTTAAGGTGTAACTGGTGTAATACTTAAAAGCGCCAAGGAACGATTGAAAGCGAAACTTTTTACTATAAGCATGTTTGAATAGCTGTTTGATAAAGGCAAATTCATACTGTTCTAACACTTGAGCTTCGTAATAGTGTTGTTGAACTAAGAATTCTAATTTTTCTCTTAGATCATGAAAAAATACTGTGTTTTGATTTACATGCTGACGAAAAAAATGGTGTGTCGCTAATTTGTCTTTATCAAACTGAATATTACCTTGCTCATCATAGAGATTTAGCATGGCATTCAATGCATGGTAATCCAGTTGTTCTGTTGATTGTGTCATGTTAATTATCTCGTGACGCATTGGTCAGTAAGGCTTGACCAAAATGTGCTTAAACCTGTTTTTACGCGGTTTACATCTTCTGGCGTACCTAATAATTCAAATCGATACAAAAAAGGGATTTGGCATTTTTGTGCAATAATATCGCCTGCTAATCCGTAAGCTGCACCAAAGTTAGTATTTCCAGAAGCAATGACTCCACGTATTAATTGACGGTTTTCAGGAATATTTAAAAACTGAATAACCGCTTTAGGCACTGCACCTTTAGTACCGCCACCGCCATAAGTTGGGCAAAGCAACACAAAAGGTTGTGTTGCAAGCAAGGTTTCATCTTCAATAATTCTGGTCGCCTTTAAATTGAGCTTTTGTACAAAGCGATAGCAGTTTTCAGAACGACTTGAAAAATAGATCAAAGGTGCAGTTTGCATGAGATGCTCCTTTAGAGCGTGATCTGTCTGATTTTATCAGGGCAGAAACCCGACCAATGTTGTTCACCGTGAACAACTACAGGTACTTGGCGATATCCCATAGAAACAATGTGAGCGAGGGCTTGTGTATCTTTGGTGAGATCAACTGCAACAAACGGAATATTTTTCTGTTTTAAGGCGCGTTCTGTGGCACTGCATTGAACGCAATTCGGTTTGGTATAGAGGATAACAGACATAAAAATAACCCTTATAAAAATATGGATGCGTCTGTTTTCACATCCATAATGAGAAGTCCTTAAATACTATATATAGATTTATTTATTTTCAACCACACAATATATGGTGATTTTCATTTTTGATAATGATTATCATTAAAATTAAATAGTTAGTGAATTAATTTTATTTTTAGATCGCTCGATTGATCAATTTTTATTAGATATACGAGTAATTAGATGATTGCTTTACCAATCAAGCATGATTTAATCTTGTTATTAAAGACAAATCAGCAGAGAAAACATTATGTACCAAGACTATCTCGATGCACCGAAAGGCTTTCCAAAACCCTATATCTCTATCACTGCAAATGAAAAAGGGATCACAAGTCTCTATTTTGTGAATGATAAAGAGGTTGCTGTAAACACAAGCCCCGTGATTAACCAATGTATGCAACAATTAAAAGAGTATTTTGCGGGTAAACGCACGACGTTTTCAGTGCCATTAGCGCCTGAAGGAACTGAATTTCAAAGCCGTGTTTGGAAGACATTACAGACAATCCCTTATGGTGAAATTTGGAGCTATAAAAAATTAGCGCTTACATTAGGTTCGATCAATTATTGCAGAGCGGTAGGAATGGCAAACTCGCGCAATCCAATTTCTTTAATTATTCCTTGCCACCGAGTGATTGGTCATAACGGTAAGTTGGTCGGCTATACTGGTGGATTAGATATTAAGCGTTGGCTACTTCACTATGAAAAAGTAGAAATTGATGAATAGTTCAGATTGTAAGTATTAAGTATTGTTTCTTAAGTGAACTATGCGTTAAGGCATGGGATTTGTCTGAATATTAATCATTTGGCAGAAAAAAAATGTGAGTTTCGTGATCTAGACTGTGGACAGGGAATCATCATTTTTGTTTTACTATAGCCAACGCAAAACGCTTGCGTTTATTTTCTATTTTAAAGGTAAACTTGATGTCTAAATTAAAAGGTAACGTTAAGTGGTTTAACGAAACTAAAGGTTTTGGTTTTATCACTCCAGAAGATGGCAGCAAAGATGTATTTGTACACTTTTCCGCTATTACATCAGAAGGCTTTAAAACCCTTGCTGAAGGTCAAAAAGTAGAGTTTGAAGTTACTGACGGCGCGAAAGGGCCATCTGCTGCAAACGTTGTCGCTATCTAATTAACGACTTCTTTGAGACAGTAAAAACCCGTTTTTTAACGGGTTTTTATATTTCTAGAGCAAAACCTGTTTTTTAACCGGTTTTTATATACCTAGAGCAAAACCTGTTTTTTAACGATTTTTTACATTCCGAGTATTACATCTCTCGTAGTAACCAAAACGCAAATGCGGTCATTAAAAATGAACCCGCCAAGTTAGCACCCATCGTACTTAATGCCCATCCTATCTTTCCTTCAGTTAAGAGTGCGACAACTTCGACAGAAAAGGTTGAAAATGTTGTCAAACCGCCACAAAAGCCCGTAGTTAGCATAATTTTCCAAATAGGATCAATATGTGGCGCTTTGCTAAACCAAGCGATACCAAAGGCAATAATAAAAGCACCAATACAATTAGCAATAAAGGTGCCCGTAGCAAAATGAGGAAAAATAGAATTTAGGCGGTAGCTAATCAGCCAGCGCAATACGCTACCTAAACCACCACCTATAAATACAGCAATTGCAATGTTAAGCATGAGAGATTAATTGTTATTTAACCTCAATCCCCTGAGCTTGAAGATCAGCATGATAAGACGAGCGAACAAACGGCCCACAAGCTGCATGGGTAAAGCCCATCGCAAGTGCTTGCTCTTTCATATATTCAAACTCATCAGGACTGACGTAGCGTTGAACAGGAAGATGGTGACGACTTGGCTGTAAATATTGCCCTAATGTCAGCATCGTTACCCCATGTTTACGCAGATCACGCATAACGTCAATAATTTCTTCGTTGGTTTCCCCAAGGCCGACCATTAAACCCGACTTAGTAGGAATATCAGGGTGAGCTTGCTTAAAACGCTCTAACAATGTCAATGACCATTGATAGTTAGCACCTGGGCGTACTTGACGATAAACGCGAGGAACGTTCTCTAAGTTATGGTTGAAAACATCAGGTGGTGTGTCTGTGAGGATCTCAAGTGCTTTATCCATACGACCACGGAAGTCAGGGACTAATGTTTCAATACGGATCGTTGGATTTTTTGCACGAATCGCAGCAATACAATCAGCAAAATGTTGAGCACCGCCATCACGTAAATCATCGCGGTCTACGGAAGTAATTACGACGTAGCGTAACCCCATATCTTTAATCGTCTGAGCGAGTTTTTCTGGCTCTTGCGGATCGGGGGTATTTGGGCGGCCATGAGCAACATCGCAGAATGGGCAACGGCGTGTACAGATTGCGCCCAAGATCATAAAGGTTGCTGTTCCGTGGTTAAAGCATTCTGCAAGGTTAGGACAAGAGGCTTCTTCACAGACGGAATGAAGACCATTTTTACGCATTGCTGCTTTGATACCCTGAATTTTACTTGAGTCAGCGGGTAACTTTATTTTCATCCAATCAGGTTTGCGTAGCAGTTGTTCACGTTCTGTAGCGACTGTTTTAACAGGAATAAGTGCCATTTTATCGGCGTCGCGATATTTAACTCCGCGTTCCATCTGAATAGGTTTACTCATAATTGTGCCAGTTCCAGTTATCTAGAGTGATTAACACGATGTGACTGAGGTAATCAGGGTTTTAAAAAAATATGACAAATGTTAAAAAAATTATAGCATTTTTATTGCTGTGGTTGGAATCCTAGTTGTGTACAAAAATGCTTAACTAATAACGGTGCTACCTGTGTCGTTGTCGTATTTGGTGCAAAATCAATTAACTGCGTCATTTTTAGATCAGAATAACCACAAGGATTTATTCGTGCAAAAGGGGATAAATCCATATCGATATTGAGCGCAAGTCCATGAAAGGAGCAACCTTTACGAATGCGTAATCCTAAAGAGCAAATTTTATCACCTTTTACATAAACGCCGGGCGCATCAACACGAGCATAAGCTTCTACATTAAACTCCGCTAGCGTATCAATAACGGTGTTTTCAAGAGCGGTGACTAATTGACGAACACCTACATGATTGCGTTTTAAATCAATTAAAACATACATTACTTGTTGACCTGGGCCATGATAAGTCACTTGACCACCACGATCAGATTGAATAACAGGAATAGACCCCGTATTTAATAAGTGTTCAGCTTTACCTGCTTGGCCTTGGGTAAAAACCTGTTCATGTTGAACGAGCCATATTTCATCAGGTGTGTGACTTTCCCGTTTTTCCGTAAACTGATGCATAGAATCAGAAACCGGTAAATAGGGTTTCACACCTAATTGGCGAATAATGATTGTCTTGTCTTGCACCGTGAAAATCTTCATTTGTAGCGTAATTGTGAAGAGCAGTATAACGCTCCAGTAAATGAACTACCAGATTGAGATGTTTTTTTTCCTCGGTAGGATTAAAAATGAAGGGATGCAGAATAAGAAAAAGCGCCTTAATGATAAAAGGCGCTTTTAAAAAGTTATCTATTAAAAGAAGAGATTACAGAACCATACGTACCAGTTCAAGTTCACCTAATTCTTTATATAACGTTTCTACTTGATCGATATGAGTTGCGTTGATGGTAATAGAAACAGAGTGGTAATTACCTTTGCTACTTGGTTTCACTGAAGGTGTGTAATCACCAGGAGCGTGGCGTTGAATAACTTCAACGACTTGATCCACTAATTCTGGTTTTGCGTGACCCATCACTTTATAAGTGAAAGAACATGGGAACTCTAACAGTTCGTTTAATTTTGTTTTCATCATAATGTAATTCCTTAAGACAACAGGTGCTGTTGTTTTAATAATTTATGTCTACACCTAATCTTAGCAAATAAAAAGCGCATTCCTTAAATAATAAGGAATGCGATACTGGTAATTAGGGTAAATGGTAAATGTGTTTGTGCCAATATCTAGATAATAGTTATATGTGGTCACATTTACCTTTTTCAAGCCTTAGCCAAACCAGTGTGAGAATAATAATTTGATGTAGTCGATAATACGACTAAAGAAGCCACCTTCTTTTACTTCATTCATCACAACAAGCGGACGTTGTTCAATAACTTGACCATCAAGTTGGAAATTAATTGTTCCCACAACTTGGTTTTTGGTCACGGGTGCATGTAATTCTACATTATCAAGAACATAGCTTGCTTTTAAATCTTTTAAACGACCACGAGGAATAGTTAAATAAACATCTTTATCTACCCCTAATTGTACTTTATCTGTTTCGCCATACCAGATAGGCTCAGCAGCGAACTCTTTACCCACTTGCAATGGTTTTACAGTTTCAAAGAAACGGAAACCCCAAGTGAGTAATTTTTTACTTTCGGCATCACGACCTTTAGATGAGTGACCACCCATAACCGCAGAAATTAAACGCATATCGCCTTCAGTTGCAGAAGCGACAAGGTTATAGCCAGCAGATGCAGTATGGCCTGTTTTAATACCATCAACGTTTAAACTGGTATCCCACAACAAACCATTTCGGTTAGTTTGGCGGATATTGTTGTAGGTGTACTCTTTTTCTTTATAGATAGCATACTCATCAGGTACATCACGAATTAATGCCGCACCAATTAGCGCCATATCGCGAGCCGAGCTGTATTGTCCTGGGGCATCAAGACCATGAACGGTTTGGAATTGTGTATTTTGTAAACCTAGGCGTTTAACGTAATCGTTCATCATGGTCACAAACGTATCTTGGCTGCCCGCAACATAAGAGGCCATTGCGACACAAGCATCATTACCTGATTGTAAGTTAATGCCGCGAGTTAACTGTGCAACTGTAACTTGATCACCCGGTTTTAAGAACATTAAAGAAGAGCCACGAAAAACAGGATTACCCGTTGCCCATGCTTCTTCACCAATGGGTACGATATCGCTATTAGAGATTTTACCTGCACGAATAGATTGACCGATAACATAGCTGGTCATCATCTTGGTTAAACTTGCAGGATCACGGCGAACATCGGCATTCATTTCAGCCAGTACTTTCCCAGAATTATAATCAATAAGAATATAAGATTCGGCTTCGATACTAGGAACAGCGGGTATCATTGTTTTTAGGGAATCTTCCGCAATACTTTGATGACTTACTGTGAGTAAAGCAAAAGTGGCACTTAATAGGCTTGTTCTTAGTAATTTTGCTGGGAGTATCTGTTTCATTCTGTTTGTTTAATCCGAAAATTCAGGGAAAAATAGGGACTGATAAATAAAATATCAGCAAATCCAGACGATTCTACGCTTGAATTTGCTGATATAAAAAGGATTTTACGTAAAATTATCCTTTATTGGGTAATAATAAACCCAGTGATATCTTTAACTTGTTTCAGCTTGCTTTTTATCACTTCGGCTTGATCCTTAGATGAATAAGGGCCGAGTTGCACTTTATATAATCCATCTGTTTTATTGATCACACCTTGGGTGCTAACTGATGATGCTAAATCATCTAGCCAACGTTGTGCGTTATTTTCATTACTGAGAGCACCGACTTGAACATAAAAGCCTTGTGCTATGGAATTTGAGGATAATACTGGTTTTGGCGCTTTTGTTTCTGTCTCTACTGGAGCGGGCATTGGAACTGGCGCTGGCGTTGTAGTTTGGGCTGGAACTGGCGTTGGAGCAGGTGGCTCAACTGGCATATTGTTGTTGGTAGGCGTTGATGTCGCTAATGGCGCTGGCGTTGCTGGTTGAGCATTAAAATTAGGACGCTCAGGTAATGCCGTTGTTTTTTTCTCTATCTGCGCACCATGTGTACCAATACCACTCATATGGCCAGTTTGGTCAACAACAATTCCTTCAATAAGCAATGGAGTTGTCGGCATTAAACGTAAGCTATCAGAAACCGCTGGCGTAACTTGGATTTGTTTTCCATTAACATAGGGGCCTCGGTCGTTAATACGTACAACCATTGTGCGCCCATTGAGCAAGTTTGTGATTTTCGCATAGCTTGGGATCGGTAATGTAGGATGCGCAGCGGCAAATTCATAGGGATTTACGCGCTCACCAATGGTAGTTAAACGACTCATCGCTAAACTATCATAGACAACCGCTTCTCCTCGTTCACTGAAGTTTGCAGGATCAGTCACAATACGGTAAACCACCCCATTTTTTCGGTAATCTTGATTTGCCGTAGGGTGATAAGGCTCGTAACGAGGCTCTGCACCGAGAACACGTTGAGCTGGCACATTGGGTAATGGTGCTGGCTGTTTATTGGTATTCGGCTTATCAATAACACACCCTGACAGTAGCAATGTACTGATACCAATCAAAACCCATTGCAGACGCATAAAAACCTCATTATAAACTTTTCGATAGTAGTTTTCGGTGTGTATGAATTGACATCACGATACCAAACCCTGCCATTAACACAATAAGGGCGGAGCCTCCATAACTCATCAGCGGTAACGGAACCCCCACAACAGGAAGGATGCCACTCACCATTCCTATGTTGACAAAAACATAGACAAAGAAAATTAGCATTAACCCGCCAATCATTACTCTACCAAATGTATTTTGTGCTTTCGTCGCAAGGTAAAGGCCTCGCGCGATTAAGAGTACATAGAGAGTTAGTAGTATCAAAACACCAATTAACCCGAGTTCTTCAGCCAATACAGCAAAAATAAAGTCTGTATGGCGCTCTGGTAAGAATTCTAATTGAGATTGAGTGCCTTGTAACCATCCTTTTCCATGTAATCCACCAGAACCAATGGCAATTTTAGATTGGATGATATGATATCCTGCGCCAAGCGGGTCTGATTCGGGGTCCAGAAGCATCATTACCCGTGCTTGCTGGTAATCATGCATGAGGAAAAACCAAAGTATGGGGATAAAGGCGGCAACAAGTACAATTGCGATAGTAATAAGACGCCAGCTCATTCCAGCAAGGAAAAGAACAAATAGCCCTGAAGCAGCAACAAGGATGGATGTCCCCAAATCGGGCTGAGCTGCAACTAATAATGTTGGAACAAAAATAATGACCAGAGCAATGGCGGTATTACGTAACGTAGGTGGGCACACATCTCGATTCATAAATCGCGCCACCATCAAAGGAACGGCAATTTTAGCAATTTCTGAGGGCTGAAAACGTACAATACCTAAATCGAGCCAGCGTTGTGCTCCCTTGCTGATTTGTCCGAAAACATCAACGAGGATCAATAAGATAACGCAAAAGAAAAAGAGATGAGGCGCCCAACTTTCATAAACTCGGGGAGGGATTTGTGCCATGATGATCATGACCATAAATCCCATTGCTATTTGTCCTAACTTACGTTGCATCATTTCTGGATCTTGCCCGCTGGCACTCCACATAATAAATGCGCTGTATCCTAATAAAGCAATAATACAAAGTAAGAATAGAGGATCGATATGGATCCGTGTCCAGAAGGATTTTTTCTTATTATTTTCAGTCATGAGTATTATTCCTCTGAACCACGCGGTGCTGGTGGAGAAGCTGGCAATACCGTGTTGTTATCACCAAGGAGAATGTGGTCAAGAATTTGTCTTGTAATATCACCGACAGAAGGGCCTGCGCCACCATTTTCTAGGATAATAGAGATGGCTACGGTCGGCTTATCATAAGGCGCAAAGGCAATCATCAGTTTGTGGTCACGAAGATGTTCAGCCAATTGGCTCGCATTGTAGGTTTCGTAACTAAACACCTGTGCAGTTCCCGATTTTGCTGCTACTTTATAAGGCGCATCAGCAAAACTTCGGCGACCTGTACCATTAGGGAAGTTAGCCACACCATACATACCGTGTTTTGCTAATTCCCAATAACCTGAGTTGATATCGCCAATTTGGCGTGTTTCGGTATCAACATAAGGCAACATTTCATTGCCAAGTTTTGTACCGTAAAGTAGGTGAGGGGTTTTAACTTGACCATCATTAATCAATGTCATTAAAGCTTTCGCCATTTGAATTGGCGTTGCTGTCCAATAACCTTGCCCAATCCCTACGGGGATCGTGTCACCTTGATACCAAGGCTTTTTATAACGTTGCTGTTTCCACTCACGCGTTGGCATGATGCCATTGCGTTCTTCGGATAGATCAATACCTGTATATTCGCCATAACCAAAGCGCCCCATCCAAGTTGATATACGATCAATTCCCATATCATAAGCAACTTGGTAGAAGAAGGTATCCGCAGATTCTACGATAGATTTTGTAACATTAAGTTTTCCATGTCCCCAACGTTTCCAATCTCGATAACGTTTTTCAGAGCCAGGAAGTTGCCACCACCCGGGATCATGAATTGTTGTATTGGCTGTGATTACACCTTCACTTAATGCAGCAACAGACATAAACGGCTTTACGGTTGATGCAGGTGGATAAAGACCTTGGGTTGTACGGTTGATCAACGGTCTATCTGGGTTATTTAGTAACCCTTGATATTCGCTGTTCGAAATCCCACCAACAAATAAGTTAGGATCATAACTAGGGTTCGATACAAGCGCTAAAATCTCACCATTGCGAGGATCGGTTACTACAACCGCAGCTCGGCTTGTGGTGAGTAATGTTTCAATATAGGTTTGCAGTTCAAGGTCGATGGTAAGATAGATATCTTTACCTGCCTGTGGAGGTTGCTCGTGTAACTGGCGAATAACTCGACCACGACTATTAACTTCAACTTCTTCATAGCCTGTTGTACCGTGCAAAACAGACTCATAATAACGTTCGATGCCTAACTTGCCGATATCATGAGTCGCAGCATAGTTAGGTGATAAACCTTCTTTATCAAGGCGTTCAACATCCTTATCGTTAATTTTTGCGACATAACCAATTACATGCGTTAATGCTGAACCATAAGGATAATAGCGACGTTGATAGCCTTTAATTTCTAAGCCAGGATAACGGTATTGATTGATAGCGAAACGTGCGACTTGTACTTGGCTTAATGTTGTTTTTAAGGCAATAGAACTAAATCGACGTGAGCGCTTGCGCTCTTTTTCAAATGCAGCAATATCTTCGTCCGTTAAGTCAACGACATCCCTTAAACTTTCAAGTGTTTCTTGTAAGTTTGTTACCTTCTCAGGCACAACTTCTAATTGATAGATAGTACGATTGAGCGCAAGAGGGATACCTTTGCGGTCGTAAATAATGCCTCTGCTGGGAGCAATCGGTACTAATTTAATTCGGTTATCATTTGAACGTGTTTGATAATCATCATGGCGAGCGATCTGTAAGTGATTGAGGTTAAAAACCAAAACTCCACTCAATATAATAATTACTGAAAATGCGACAATCACACGACGGATAAATAGCTTTGATTCCGCAGTATAATCTCGAAACGGGGTACGTTTTTTTCTTTTCATCCCATTTGACTTCACTTACTGACCCGCCAATTTATTGATTATTCACGATGATAAGGATGGTTTGTGGTAATGCTCCATGCTCGATAAAGGCTTTCAGCAACCACGACACGAACAAGGGGGTGTGGCATTGTTAAAGGAGATAAAGACCAGCTTTGTTCAGCCGCAGCTTTACAAGCGGGTGCTAATCCTTCGGGGCCACCAATGAGTAAGCTGACATTTCTACCATCAAGCTTCCATCGATCAAGTTGTTCTGCAAGTTTTGGCGTATCCCAGCGAGCGCCAGGAATATCGAGAGTGACGATACGATTTCCTTTACCTACTGCTGCTAACATTTGTTCACCTTCTTTTTCGAGAATACGTTTAATATCCGCATTCTTCCCACGCTTACCTGCGGGGATCTCGATAAGTTCTAAAGGCATGTCTTTTGGGAATCGATTAAGATAATCCATAAAGCCGGTCTGTATCCAGTCCGGCATTTTTGTACCAACGGCAATGAGCTGTAATTTCAAACTCAGCTCCAGAGTTTTTCAAGTTCGTACATACGGCGACTATCTTCTTGCATGACGTGTACCATGGCTTCACCAAGATCAACGACAATCCAGTCAGAAACGCCTTGTCCTTCAACACCTAAAGGTTGTAATCCCGCTTCGCGGCAATCATCAACGAGATTATCTGCAACAGACATGAGGTGTCTGCTTGATGTACCCGTACAAATAATCATGTAATCAGTTACACTTGATTTTCCGCGGACATCTAATGCAATAATGTCTTGAGCTTTAGAATCTTCAAGTTTATCAATAATAAATTGCTGTAATTCAGAGCCTTGCAAAAGGATCACCTTTAATCTAATGAGTTAATTCAATCGAAAAATAACATACTCGTGATACTTCAAGTTGCAGCGTTGTTGACTACATTTATTCGCACTAGTTATATACTGTGGCATATGCCTAGCGACTTACTCCACTTGTTGTCTAACTGCATCTCAAATTATTTAGAATATGAATGCTATTTTAAAGGAATTTATACCAATAAATCTATTTTACTGGATGATTAATTCCAGTTAGCAATAACAAGAACATAAATCTCATTTTCTTGTTTTTCGACGTTTGATTTAGAAAAATTCATATATGCCCATTAACTGCGTCATAATAAATAACAAAAAGAAGGCAGATAAGAACTTTTTCGTTTAGACGACAGTTTTACCTTACAGTTCCCTTAAGGGAACAGAGGGTGAGAATAACAGCTAAACCTCGTCTGTCAATGCTGATTAAACACCTAATTAGCGTGTTTTGACTTTGTTACGTTTAGATTATACAGACTAATACTCATACTTTTTAGTTAGAGAGAAAAAGAATGGAAAGAAAAGAAAATTATCTCGGGCTATCTTCAGAAATTGTGAGTAACAGCGATCGCCAATTACAAGAAAAGTTAGCGTTACTTTGTCGTGTCGTTAAAGATGAAAAAATAGGCATTATGCGGATAGATCTCCAAAACAGAGATCATCCGTTGCCGATTTATGGTTATATCGGAAAAGAAGGGGACAGACTTGTTTCGCCATCAAGTTTTATTTTACCTCAATTAAGTCTTGGGCAACTTTTGCAGCCTATTGTTCTCGATCACTTTCTTACTCAATTCTTTGCATTATGCGATTATCAACAACAGGTTAATCAATCATTAAGTAAAGGGGCTTTGATTAAATTTCATAGTCGATATAAATATTTAATTATGGCTTATTCACAAGTGGCTTATCGTGAATTAGGGCGTTATATCGCTAATCTTTCTGACGAAATCTCTCTTGATGAAATTGCATCTAAATATCAACAAAAGTTAATGAAGGCATTAAGCGTTGCACCAAGTCGAGAAGGACAAACTAATGCATTAATGCATATGGCTGGGTACTTTAAGCGAGATCTGAGTTCGCAACAGAAACAAGAAATATCACAGACAATTTTGCTATATCGTCAAGGTGTCGTGCCTTTCTCTAAACCTTATGATTTACTCCAATATTGGTTAACCATTTACCCCGATGACTATTTGATTAACCAACGCTATTTTTCGCCTTATCCATCTGCTTTTAATTATTTAAGAGAACAACTTTAAAAAGAATACGTTATTTATAAAGTTGTTGTTGGCGAATATAGTTTTCAACGGAGTTGGGTAGCAAATCGTGGCAATCTAAACCTGCTTTGTGGCGAGCTCGAATGTCTGTCGCTGAAATATTATAAAGTGGTGTGTCAGCGAGGAATATTTTACCTGCGGGTAAGCAATGAATATCTTCTTGCTGTTTGGTTTGGTGCTTTTCCAACCATGCTTGCATTTGCGCTGATTCAAAATGAGTTTGATAACCAGGACGAGCACAAACTAATAAATGACACACGTCTAATAAACTTTCCCATTTGTGCCACGTATTTATTGAAAGCAATGAATCTTGACCAATAATAAAGGCTAAAGGTTGTTTCTCGCCAATTTCTTGTCTGAAGTCTCTTAATGTCTCGATGCTATAAGAGGGGGTTGGTTTTTCAAGCTCGCGGGTATCCACTTTAAAGGAGGAATACGGCTCAAGCGCAAGACGCACCATTTCAAGACGTTGTTGAGAGGATGCTTCTGGTTGAGGGCGATGAGGAGGAATATTGTTAGGTAACCAAATCACTTCTTTTAAACCAATTAATCCTGAGAGTGCTTCAACAGGACGCAAATGCCCATAATGAATAGGATCAAATGTACCACCATATAAAGCGATGGCTTGGTTAATTAAATGTGTTGAGTGATTGGTTCTAGGCATGACTGACAAATCCTTCTGGTAGTGCTTTTCCACAAAGTAATAAGCCCAGAGCACTGAGCGAGGGCCAAACTGTCTGTCCGTAATCTTGCTTAATAGTAATTTCAATTGTTGCAAGTAATCGTATTGCTGTCAGCAATTGATGTTCAGATAAACGTTGTAGTGCTGCTGTGAATATTGGGCGTCGGTTTTGCCAAATTCGATGTTTATCAAAAATCGTTTTTAATGAAGCTGTTTTAGATTCACGATGTAGCGTAATCAGCTGCATTAACTCACGTTGTAAAGTTCTGAGTAAAATAACAGGTTCAGAGTCTTCTCTTTTGAGTTGTTGCAATATATGCCATGCACGTTGTGTTTTCCCTGCAAGTAATGCATCAACCCAGTGATAAGGGGTAAAATGTGACGCGTCATTGACCGCCGCTTCGACTCTTGGGAGCGTTAATTTACCGTCAGGGTACAACAGCGAAAGGCGCTCGATGGCTTGTGCTAGTGCTAGTAAATTTCCTTCATAACAGTAGCAAAGTAATTGATTACCTTGTTCATCCAGCGCTAACCCTTTTTGTTTTGCTCGACGCGCAACCCAAGTAGGTAATTTATCAAGCTCAGGTGTCAGACAAGAAACATAGGTTCCATGTTGGCTTAATGTTTTAAACCATTCACTGTTTTCTTGCGCTTTTGTGAGTTTATTGCCACGTAAAATCAACAATAAATCTTGATGCAATTCTTGAGATAGGCGAGTGAGTTTCTCTGACATCGCTGCATTGGGGCCATTTTCAGGTAAATGCAGTAAAAGAGATTGTCTTTGAGAAAAAAGGCTTAGCGATTGACAAAGCGAGTAAATTTCATTCCAGTCTGTATTATTATCAAGGGTAAATTGATAATGCTCGATAAATCCTTGGGATTTAGCGACGGATTGAATAGCATCTTGAGACTCTTGGAGTAATAGAGGTTCATTACCCCAGAGTAGGTAACTTTGGCGCAGCCCCTCTTGGAGCTGCGCATTCAGTTGTTCTGGATATAAGCGGATCATTTGGCTGGTGAGATTATCTGTTTTGCCTGCTCAGCTTGTACGGCTTTTTGGCGTTCAGCGTTGTGAACAACCAATAATTTACGCACTAATATTGCTGTCGCTTGTTCACGCATCTCTTGCTTGATAATGTCATTTTCAGCATCTTTCGCTAATGCTTCTAATGGGTTATCGAAGAATGGGCGTGAAACCTGTGATGAAATTGGGTAAATCGTA
The DNA here is from genome assembly GCF_016238545.1 of Proteus sp. PR00208. Lineage (NCBI taxonomy): Bacteria > Pseudomonadati > Pseudomonadota > Gammaproteobacteria > Enterobacterales > Morganellaceae > Proteus > Proteus sp. PR00208. The sequence continues at coordinate 42,345 of NZ_JAEHQE010000013.1, forward strand.
CCATCAGGCATAATCACTTGCGCATCAAGCACAAATGTTAACTGACGTTCTGCTGATTTACCGTCTTGATACACAGATACGGTTTCTTTACTTTCTGATGAGCCGACGATTTTAAGAATAGGGATATTGGCTGTTGGATCCTCAACAAGCTGAACACCACTAAGTCTAAGTTGTTGACGCATTACTCGAGATAATGGGCCATAAGGGTCACCAGAGCTAAGATAAAGCGTTTTTAATTCTGCTGGAACCTGAGTTTTACCTTGAAGGTGAAAACCACAGCCAGCGGTGATTAACACCGCCAAACCGAAAAATAGCGAAAATAGATATCGCACTAGGCCTCCTTATCAGCCAACAACGATGTTCAGTAATTTGCCTGGAACATAGATGACTTTACGAATAGCCACATCTTCCAAGTATTTTGCAACACTGTACTCTTTTGTCGCCATTTCCTGAACATATTCTTTTTCTGAATTAGCCGGAACAGTAACACGACCACGAACTTTACCATTCACTTGAACGATAATCAGTTTAGTGTCATCAATCATGGCTTCTTCATCAGCAACAGGCCATGGCGCAACATCAACGTCTTCTTTGCCACCTAATGCTTGCCACATAACAAAACATGCATGAGGAATGATTGGAGAAAGCATACGAACAATCGCTTCTAATGCTTCTTGCATTAATGCACGATCTTGTTCTGTTTCTTGTGTTGCACGAGTTAATTTATTCATTAACTCCATAATGGCAGCAATCGCGGTGTTAAAGGCTAAACGACGACCTACGTCATCAGATACTTTCGCAATCGTTTTATGTAAGTCACGACGTAAATCTTTTTGTTCTTCTGTCAGTGTAGAAAGATCAAGAGACTGTGTCGCTCCTTTTTGAGTGTGCTCGTGAACTAAACGCCATAAACGACGTAAGAAACGGTTTGCACCTTCAACGCTAGATTCTTGCCATTCCAGTGTTAATTCTGGTGGAGCAGCAAACATCATAAATAAACGAACGGTATCTGCACCATAACGTTCAACCATAGTTTGTGGGTCGATACCGTTATTTTTAGATTTAGACATTTTGCTCATGCCAGCATAAGTCAATTCATGACCTTCGCTGTCAGTCGCTTTAATGATGCGATTTTTCTCATCACGTTCAACAATCGCTTCAGTAGGAGATACCCAATGGCGAGCACCATCTTCACCAGTGTGATAGAACGCATCCGCTAATACCATGCCTTGGCACAGTAAGCGTTTTGCTGGTTCATCCGAGTTTACTAAACCGGCATCACGCATCAGTTTATGGAAGAAGCGGAAATACATTAAGTGCATGATGGCGTGTTCAATACCACCAATATACCAGTCAACAGGTAACCAATAGTTAGCTGCTTTAGGATCTAACATGCCTTTATCGTAATCAGGGCAGGTATAACGAGCGTAATACCAAGAAGATTCCATAAAGGTGTCAAAAGTATCCGTTTCACGCAGCGCAGGTTGACCATTAATTGTGGTTTTTGCCCACTCAGGATCTGCTTTGATTGGGCTAGTGATCCCGTCCATTTTGACATCTTCTGGCAGGATAACTGGCAGTTGATCTTCAGGAACAGGAACAACAGTGCCGTCTTCCAAAGTCGCCATTGGAATTGGCGCACCCCAGTAACGTTGACGAGAAACACCCCAGTCACGTAAACGGTAGTTAACTTTGCGCTCACCAACACCCATTTGTGCCAGTTTATCAGCAATAGCGTTAAAGCCAGCTTGGTTATCAAGACCTGTGAATTCACCAGAGTTAATCAGGCTATTTCTTTCAGTGAATACACTGGCAGAGACATCTGGTTGGTTACCTTCAGCATCTGCAATAACAGCTTTAATTGGTAAATTGTATTTAGTTGCAAATTCCCAGTCACGTTCATCATGACCTGGAACCGCCATTACAGCACCCGTGCCGTATTCCATTAAGACAAAGTTAGCAACCCAAATAGCGACTTTTTCTTTAGTTAATGGGTGAATAGCGTAAAGGCCTGTTGCAATCCCTTTTTTCTCCATTGTTGCCATATCGGCTTCTGCCATTTTCATGTTACGGCATTCATCAATGAATTGTTGAATTTCAGGATTATTTTGAGCAGCTTTTTGCGCTAATGGGTGACCTGCTGCAACTGCAACATAAGTGACACCCATAAATGTATCTGGACGCGTTGTATAAACGGTTATTGTGTCGTTGCTGTCAGCAACATCAAATTTAATTTCGACACCTTCAGAGCGACCAATCCAGTTACGTTGCATGGTCTTAACTTGTTCAGGCCACTCATCTAACGTATCTAAATCGTTTAACAGCTCTTCGGCATACTCGGTAATTTTGATAAACCACTGTGGGATTTCTTTACGCTCAACAGGGGTATCACAACGCCAGCAGCAGCCATCGATAACTTGTTCGTTGGCTAAAACTGTTAAGTCGTGTGGGCACCAGTTAACAGCAGAGGTCTTTTTATAAACTAAGCCTTTTTCATATAACTTAGTAAAAAACCACTGTTCCCAGCGATAATATTCTGGTGTACAGGTAGTGACTTCACGATCCCAATCGTAACCAAAACCCAGTTTTTTTAACTGGTTTTTCATGTAATTGATGTTTTCGTAAGTCCATGGTGCAGGGGCGGTTTTATTTTTTACTGCGGCACCTTCTGCTGGTAAGCCAAACGCATCCCAACCAATAGGCTGTAAGACGTTTTTACCTAGCATACGTTGATAACGGGAAATCACGTCACCAATGGTGTAGTTACGGACGTGTCCCATGTGTAGTCGGCCAGAAGGATAAGGTAGCATTGACAGGCAGTAATATTTTTCTTTGTTATTATCTTCTGTCACTTTAAATGTATTGTTCTTTTCCCAGTGTTCCTGGATAGTTTGCTCTATATCTTCGGGACGATATTGTTCTTGCATGGCACCGATAATCCTATGGTGAATTAATGGCTACCGGAGGGTAACCGCTATTATGAAATTAAGACTTGCATAGCATAGCTGATTTTGTCTAATAGCCACAACTATTGATCTCAATGAAAGCCACTGTTTGCATAACTTTTTCAAGACAATTGCGAGATATCTTGGAAAGAGTTAGAGCAAAAAGACAATAAATGCGTATTTTCTGAAAAAATAATAGGAATATTGCGAAAAAAGAAGATTATTTGATATTTAGTTGCGAGGTTAATCGAAATTATTATTTGGGGCTGACGTGCTGAAAAAGCACGCCAGCAGAGGAGATGTGGGGGTTAGTGTAGAATTTTAGCGAGGAAATCTTTTGCTCGCGCTGATTTTGGATTATCAAAAAAGTCATTTTTAGGTCTATCTTCCACAATTCGACCTTCATCCATAAAAATAATACGGTCAGCAACTTTTTTAGCAAAACCCATTTCATGGGTCACTACCATCATTGTCATACCTTCATTTGCAAGCTCTACCATTACATCAAGTACTTCATTAATCATTTCAGGATCAAGTGCTGATGTAGGTTCATCAAATAACATTGCAATAGGATCCATGCATAATGCGCGAGCGATGGCGACACGTTGTTGTTGGCCACCAGAAAGCTGAGCTGGATATTTGTTAGCATGGCTTGCTAATCCTACTCGCTCTAATAGCTTTAATCCTTTCTCTTTTGCGGCACCTTTCTCTCTATTAAGCACTTTAACTTGTGCCAGTGTAAGATTTTCAATAATAGAGAGGTGAGGGAATAGTTCAAAATGTTGGAAAACCATACCCACTTTTGCTCGTAATTTAGCAAGATCAGTATGCTTGTCATTTACTTTGATTTCATTAACAAAGATCTCGCCTTGTTGTATCGGCTCTAAGCCATTCACTGTTTTGATCAGTGTTGATTTACCTGATCCAGAAGGTCCACAGACAACAACAACTTCCCCCTTTTTAACTTCAGTGGAACATTCAGTCAGTACTTGAAACTGACCATACCATTTGGATACGTCTTTTAGGGAAATCATCTAGGTAGTCCTTTTTTTAAGAAAGTTCACTAACATCGAAGCGGCGAAGCTAATGACAAAATAAACAAAACCAGCAAAGAGGATCATTTCAACTTGTGTACCATCTCGTTCTCCAATATTTGCCGCTGTTCTGAAAAAGTCAGTAAGACTTAAAACGTAAACCAAGGATGTATCTTGGAATAATACAATTCCTTGAGTCAGTAAAAGCGGGATCATGGCTCGAAAGGCTTGAGGTAGGATCACTAAACGCATGGTTTGTGATTTGGTCATACCTAACGCGAGTGAGGCTGAAAATTGTCCTTTGCTAACACTTTGAATACCTGCTCTTATAATTTCAGAGTAATAGGCCGCTTCAAATAAAGAGAACGCTATCATTGCTGAAATTAAACGGATATCACTTTTAGGTGAAAGTCCTAGAACATTTTGTAATATGTTAGGCACAATTAAATAAAACCACAGCAATACCATGACTAATGGGATAGAACGGAAGGTATTAACGTAAGCGGCTGCAAACCAGCTAATAGGCTTAAAGGTAGATAGGCGCATAACGGCAAGCACCGTTCCCCATAAAATACCGACCACAATAGCAGTGATAGTGATTTTTAGTGTGATAGCCATTCCATCGACTAAAAATGGTAGGCTTGGAACAACAGAACTCCAGTCAAATTCGTACATTATTGACCTCCTGTTGTGCCGGGTAAGCGAACGCGTTTTTCAAGCCAATGCATTATTAGCATAATGATGACATTGATAAATACATAGGCCAGAGTGATTGCTGTGAATGACTCATACGCTTTCGCGGAATAGTCGAGGAGTTTATTTGCTTGTGCCGCCATATCAATAAGTCCGATAGTAGAGGCAATCGCTGAGTTTTTCACGAGATTGAGCATTTCGGATGTCATTGGTGGAATAATGACTCGGTATGCATTGGGTAATAAAACATAACGATAAGTTTGAGGTAAAGTTAAGCCCAATGCTAAACCTGCGGCTTTTTGTCCGCGGGGTAATGAGTTTATTGCGGCTCTAACTTGTTCACACATACGCGCGGCGGTAAATAAACCTAAGCAGAGTGCTGATGAAACAAAAAATTGCACATTGGGCGCTAAGTCCATTTTAAACCAGTCGCCAATAGATTGAGGCAAGAGTTCAGGAATAACTAAATACCACGTAAAGAATTGAACAATAAGTGGTACGTTACGAAATAACTCAACATAAACAGTGCCTAAGCTTGAAAGCCAGCGATTAGGTACTGTGCGTAAAATTCCGAATAAAGAACCGACAAGAAAGGCAATAATCCAAGCGCATAAAGATAAGGCAATGGTGACTTGAAAGCCAGAAATCAGCCATCCTAAGTATGTGGTGTTTCCGAAAGGGGCTTCTTGGAAGAATATCCCCCAATCCCAATCAATCGACATGATTTCACCTCCGGTGAAAAAAGAGGGGCAGGGAACGGCTGCCCCAAACTTCACTGATCTGTCTGTCCAACAGATACTTTATAATTATTTATTTTGCATCAATTACTTATGTATTTTTAATTCAATGCCTTATCATTTGGTGATGCAAATAATGCTTTCATTTCATCAGAGATGGTGAATTCTAAGTTAAGGTTTTTAGGTGGGATCGGTGCATTAAACCAGCGATTGAACGATTTTTCTGCTTCACCCGATTTTTGTGCTTGAGCGATAGTTTCATCAATTAGTGCTTTGAATTGAGCATCATCTTTACGCAACATACAACCATAAGCTTCTTCAGATTGCGGGGTTCCTACAATTTCCCACTCACCTGGTTTTTTCGCTTTAGCACGCTCACCAGCTAGTAATGCGTCATCCATCATAAAGGCAACAGCACGACCTGATTCAAGTGTACGGAATGAGTCTCCATGATCTTTTGCGCTGATAATGCGCATATTCATCTTTTTCTCATCATTTAATTTGTTGAGTAACATTTCAGACGTTGTTCCTGATGTTACGACAACGTTTTTACCTGACAAGTCAGCAAAATCTTTAATTCCACTGTCTTTTTTCGCCAGTAAACGTGTACCTACGATGAAAATAGTATTAGAGAAACCAGCTTGTTGCTGACGAGCTTCATTGTTGGTTGTTGAGCCACACTCAAAATCAAATGTGCCATTTTGTAATAATGGAATACGATTCTGAGACGTAATAGGAATGAGGCGAACTTGTAAGTTTGGTTTGCCTATTTTGTCTTTTACAGCCTGCACAATTAGGTTGGAATAGTCTTGCGAATAGCCAACGACTTTCTGTTGATTATCATAGTAAGAGAAAGGAACAGAGGATTCTCTGTGCCCAACAATAATAATATCGTTGTCATTGATTTTCTTTAAGGTTCCAGTGAGTTCTTCTGCCTGTACTGCTCCTGCCGCCCCTAAGATCATTAATGATAATGCTAGTTTACGCATGCGCATAATAACTCCTGTCGTGGTGATAAGTGATATTGGTGTTTTGCTTTGTGTTGCTTTTTTGTTTTAATTTGTTTTGATAATGTTAATAGATAGAACAAATAACATACTGTTGGGAAGTGCAATTTGTGAAATACGAGAGGTATCTCCCAATAAAAGAATGAAATCAAATGTAGTTGATTATTTTTTTGGAAGTTGTTTTCAATATTTAAAATTATTGTAGTAGAAACCTTATAGAAATAAAGGTTAAAGATGAAAATTTGAGATGATGCGAAAAATAAACTAAGTAGGGATTTGTAAAGTTTGTCTTAAGGAGTTGTTTGTCTGTGGATTACCGTTAAGATAGCGAGTCATATTGATGAGGAACATCTATGAGTAATTGGCGGTCAGGTCGCTGGCTAGTGGTGATAACAGTTTTGCTGATCTTGTGTTGCATTGTTCAGCGTTCATTAGGTGCCCACATCATTAGTGAGCGCTTAGCAACAGCTGTTGCTCAAACACAATACCCACTATCAACACCAATTGCTGATGAGAATAGCGTAACAGAGCACACTTTTTCATTGTCTACCTGTGAATTAAGCGCCAAATCATTATTATCTGTTCCTCCATTAACAATAGAGCCATTTTTCCATTCATGGGTTGTATTACTATTGTTAAGCATGGCTGCTATCTATGTATCGCGTCAGCGTAATCAGAAAAAACACTATCATCCACCTCCACCAATCAGACTTCACCTTCATTATTGTATTTTGAGGGATTAGAAATTTCCTTTTAGCTAAAAGATTGCTCGTCTATTTTGGACGTGGCTCTATGTGTAGCGTTGTAGGAATTTTTAGGGAGTTGTTATGTTTCGTTCTTTTGTTATGGCGTTGATATTAACGCTATTTACTTTATCTACTTCTCAAGCAGCAGATACAGGCTGGTTAACCACGCCTGATAATTCTCATGCACAAGTTAGGGCGACAGCACAAAAGTTCCCAACAGGTGATGTGAAAGTTTTACTTGAAGTACAGCTTGAGTCTGGATGGAAAACGTATTGGCGTTCTCCAGGAGAAGGTGGTGTTGCCCCTGAAATTAATTGGTCGCAAGATGTAAGTGCAATGATTTGGCATTGGCCTTCGCCTTCAGCTTTTGATGTAGCAGGTATTCACACGCAAGGTTATGATAAACAAGTTATTTTCCCCATTGAGTTATCTCCTGTTCACGCTGATCGTTTAACAGGGGTTTTAACTTTATCAACATGTAGTAGTGTCTGCATTCTGACTGACTACACTTTAGATTTAGATCTTACCGAACCTGTGCCTGCTGATTTTGAATGGCAATATAATCAGGCAATGGCCAAAATTCCTGTTGGAACGGGATTAATATCATCAGTTTCTTCTGGTTATAACAATAGCCAACTCACTATCTCTTTACAAAAAGAGCAAGGTGCTTGGGTTAAACCTAATATTTATCTCGATCCTCCTGAAGGTATGCTTTACGGTATTCCAAAATTAAAGCATCAAGATAAAAACTTATTTGTCACGGTTGATGTGATAGATGATTGGGGGGATGCTGCTGGTAATATCTCAGGTAAGGTACTTTCTTTTGTTATTACTGACCAAGATTTCTCTCGCCAAGTTAATGACATAATAGGGCATGGAAAAGAGGAGACTGCTCCATCTTCTAATTCAGGTATTGGGCTTTGGGGTATTCTTGCTTTTGCACTATTGGGCGGCTTAATTCTGAATTTAATGCCCTGCGTATTACCCGTACTTGCGATGAAAATGGGATCAATTTTACATCTCGAAAATCGTGATAAAGGCGTTATTCGCAAGCAATTTTCTGTTTCTGTTTTAGGTATTTTAGTCTCATTTTGGGCGCTAGCTCTGTTTATGACAGGCTTACGTTATAGCCAAGAAGCTTTAGGTTGGGGGATCCAATTCCAAAGTCCTTGGTTTATTGGCTTTATGGTATTAGTTACCGCTATTTTTACCGCAAATCTATTCGGATTATTTGAACTGCGTTTAAGTAGCAATATGAATACTAAAATGGCAACAGCGGGTGGACAAGGATATAGCCGACACTTTTGGGAAGGTGCATTTGCAACCTTACTCGCGACACCTTGCTCAGCACCGTTTTTAGGAACCGCAGTCGCTTATGCACTTATAGCGCCTCTAAATAAACTATGGCTTATTTTTACTGCCCTAGGAATTGGAATGAGTTTGCCTTGGATCTTAGTGGCAATCTTTCCATCTATCGCCAAAGTACTACCAAAACCAGGTAAATGGATGAATCGCCTAAGAGTTGTTTTGGGCTTTATGATGCTGTTGTCGAGTATTTGGCTAATAACGCTCTTGATCCCTCACTTAGGAATGCCAATAGTTGCAGGTATTTTTGTTATTATTGGGCTGTTGTTATTGTTTGCTATCGCAAAACATTATGGCAAAAAAGTATTATTGATTTCTACCGTGGTAGCCTTCCTTTTAGGGGGAAGCACCTATCTATTTGTGGAGCAACCAGCAAGCCAAACACTTGCGGGTCAAGATACGATAAATTGGCAACCTTTATCAGAAGAAGCGATACACCAAGCATTAGCAGAAAATAAACGCGTATTTGTTGATGTAACAGCAGATTGGTGTGTAACCTGCAAAGCAAACAAATACAATGTATTATTGCGAGAAGAGATCCAAACTGCACTTTCTGCGCCAGATATTGTTGCATTAAGAGGGGATTGGACTAAACCCTCCGATAAGATCACTCAATTTTTAAAACAACGTGGTCAAGTTGCAGTACCTTTTAACCAAGTTTATGGACCTTGCCATAAAGATGGCGTGGTTTTACCTCCTATTTTAAATAAAGATTCAACATTGACAGTTCTTTCTGAGGCTAAAGGAGCCCAATAATGAAAAAAACACTTTCTGCACTGGTTATCTCTTCGTTACTTTTTGGTGCAAATGTACAAGCAGCAGCGTTAAGTGCGGATCAGGAAAAAGAAGTTCGCGCGTTGGTTCGTGATACGTTAATTAAAAATCCAGAAATTTTGGAAGAAGCTATCACAGCATTACAAGCGCAAAAAGCAGATGAGCAACAAGCTCAATTCCGTACTGCATTAAAAGCAGAGCATGACGCATTATATAACGATGCAGCAAGCCCTCGTATTGGTGCCAAAGACGCTAAGTTAGTGTTGGTTTCTTTTACTGATTATAACTGTCCTTATTGCAAACGCTTCGACCCATTATTAGAACAAATCACAAAAGATTATCCTGAAGTTGCCGTGGTTATTAAACCACTGCCATTTAAAGGTGAAAGTTCTGCAAAAGCCTCTCAAGCTGTGCTTTCAGTTTGGAAAGAAGATCCGAAAGCATTCTTAGCATTACACCAACGTTTAATGCAAAAGAAAACAATGCTCGATAACGCAAGTATTGATGATGCAATGAAAACAACCAATACAAGCAAAGTGAAATTAACCGATGAAAGCCTAAAAGTGTTACAAAACAACTTAGATCTTTCTCGTAAGTTAGGTATTCAAGGTACACCTGCAACGGTTGTTGGCGATATGGTTATCCCTGGTGCCGTTGATTACGCTCAGCTAGAAGTGATTGTGAAAGAACAACTGGCTAAAGTGAAAAAATAATGCGTAGTCGCTTACGAAAGTGGAGTAAAGAACTGATTGTTCTGATTGTCATTTTCGTTTTAGCTTCTTTTGCAATGGATTGGTGGCGTCAACCTACGCCACCAGCCTTAACGAATTTGCCTGAGCTATATACTGTTGATAATAAAGTTGTTTCTTTAGCTGAATTGAGTGCTGAAAAGCCTTTATTAATCTATTTTTGGGCAACTTGGTGTGGAGTTTGTAAACTCACAACTCCCTCAGTAAATTCGTTAGCACTAGATGGTTATAATGTGACGTCAGTTGCGATCCGTTCTGGTGATAACGCAAAGTTAGAACGCGGTATTCAGTCTAAAGGATTGGTCTTTCCTGTAATAAATGATAGTCGAGGAGAGATTTCTCAGCAGTGGGAAATTAGTGCAACACCTTCATTTGTTATTGTTTATAAAGGGGAAATGGTAGGCTTTACGAGCGGTTGGTCATTTTCGTGGGGATTAAAACTACGTTTATGGTGGGCTGGCCTTTGAACGGTATACAAGCAATCATTTTAAGCTTTAATCGATTAAAAATAACGGAATTCATTATTATATTGAATTCCGTTATTTTATTTTGCTTTACTCAACTCGCCGTTTAATAAAGGCGATGATAAAAAATAATCCAACCATTATCCACAATGGTGTATTACCCCACTTGTAATAAGGGGTTAACCCAGTTGTTGGTGTGATTTTTTCTGCTAAAGCACCTTCTTCAAACTGAGGAAGTTGAGAAATAACATCACCATTGGCTGCAATAAAGGCGGTAATACCGTTATTCGTTGAGCGTAATAATGGTCTTCCTAACTCTAAAGAGCGCATTCTTGCCATTTGAAAATGTTGCCAAGGGCCGATTGAATTACCAAACCACGCATCATTAGAAATCGTTAATAAGAATCGTGTATCGGGTTTAAAATTAGCGCGGACTTGTTCACCTAAAATAATTTCGTAACAAATAGCTGCGGTTATTTTGGCATCATTGACAGTGAGCTGAGGCTGTACATATTCACCTTGGCTTAATGATGACATCGGTAAATTAAAGAAAGGCGCAAGTGGGCGTAATAGCGATTCTAATGGTACATATTCACCAAAAGGAACAAGGTGATGTTTGTTATAGCGATCTGTTGCTGGGTATTGATAAGCATAGTGTTCACCTAATGTGATGACACTATTGTAGAAACGATAACCTTCTAATGTCGGTCGAGCATCAATAATTCCCGTCATTAAATGGGTATCTTGCTCTCTTAATTGCTTATCTAATTCTGCTAAAAAACCTTGCTGTTGAATTTCAACATCAGGGATCGCAGATTCAGGCCAAATAATGAGATTTGCATTACCAATAAAAGGGCGACTTAAGGTGAGATAGGTTTTTAATGTGCTCTCTAATGTACCTGGTTCCCATTTTAAAGATTGTGCAATATTACCTTGGACTAATGCAATTTCTTGCGTTTCATCAGGCAAAGGTTGATACCACTGATAGGACTTAAAGCTGATAGGTAATACTAATAAAAGCAGTGCAACCACGACGCTATAAATCGATTTGCGATAGAGTGCAAACGCAATTAATCCACTGATAATGGTTAGGAGTAGCGTTATCATGGTAACACCAAAAATAGGTGCAATACCTTTTAATGGGCCATCAATCTGGCTATAACCAAACTGCAACCAAGGGAAACCTGATAACACCCAACCTCTTAAGAATTCAGTGATTTGCCATAATGCAGGAGCTGCAAATACAAACCGCCAGAGCGTTGGTTTTGGAAAAAACTTATTCAGTAATCCTGCAAATAATAGCGTGTAGAGTGATAAATAGAGTGCTAATAAAATCACTAAAAAGATATTTATCGCAAACGGCATACCACCAAAATCAGCGATACTGACGTAAACCCAATTTACGCCACTACCAAATAACCCAAATCCCCAAGCAAAACCAAGGAATGCGCCTTGACGAGTTGTGCGGTGAGTGATTATCAGTAATAAGCCAAGTAGTGAAATTAACGCCGCAGGCCAAAAATCAAATGGCGAAAATGCTAATGTGCCAATGGCACCGAAAAAAACCGCCAGAAGGGCGCGAACCCACTGGCGGTTTAAGAAAGAGATCTTATTCATTGATATCCTATGCATCATTACCTAGTTCAGGGATTGGCGCATCATCGGGGATATGCACATAAACCTGAATGATCTTACGGCTATCTGCCATAACAACTTTAAATTGGTAATTATCAATGGTAATAGTTTCACCACGAGCAGGAAGGTGACCAAAGGCTTGCATGACTAAACCGCCAATCGTATCAACTTCTTCATCGCTGAAATGCGTACCGAACGCTTCATTGAAATCTTCTATCTGGGTTAAAGCTCGAACTGAGTAAGCGTGACGACTTAATGGACGAATATCAATATCATCCTCATCATCATACTCATCTTCAATTTCGCCTACGATAAGTTCAAGAATATCCTCAATTGTGACGAGTCCAGATACGCCTCCAAATTCATCGATCACAATCGCCATATGATAGCGTTGAGAGCGGAACTCTTTTAATAGGCGATCAACCCGTTTGCTTTCAGGCACAACAACAGCAGAGCGTAAGACTTTATCCATACTAAATGGCTCTGCGTCGGTACGCATAAATGGCAGTAGATCTTTTGCCATTAATAAGCCTTCAATATGATCTTTGTCCTCGCTAATGACTGGGAAACGAGAATGTGCTGAATCAATAATCACATCTAAACACTCATCAAGGGTTTGATTGCGTTTTAGTGTGACAATTTGCGAGCGAGGGATCATTATGTCCCGAACGCGTTGTTCAGCAATATCCATTACCCCTTCAAGCATGTCGCGGGTGTCGGGATCAATTAATTCTTTCTGTTCAGAATCGCGGATAAGCTCCATCAGATCATCACGGTTTTTAGGTTCACCGTGGAACCACTGATTAAGCAGTGTGAGAAACCCTTTCTTAGGACCAGGGTTATCGTTACTCGAAGATTGGTCGTCGCTCATGGCGTTTTAACTATTTTTCCTCATTGAATGGTTAATTAGATATAGTATTTATCATAAAAATAAGAGAACTGTTACTCTTTTTCAATCAAATAGGGATCTGCATAACCTAAATTTTGTAAGATTTCTGTCTCTAAACCTTCCATTTCTTCGGCTTCATCATCTTCAATATGATCATAGCCTAAAAGATGGAGACATCCATGAATAACCATGTGTGCCCAGTGTTCTTCAACAGTCTTACTCTGCTCAACCGCCTCTTTTTCTACCACTTGGCGGCAAATAATCAAATCACCTAATAACGGCAATTCAATTTCAGGCGGAGCCTCAAAGGGAAAAGAAAGCACGTTAGTCGGTTTGTCTTTTCCACGATAAGTGAGATTCAGTTCGTGACTTTCTGCCTCATCAACAATACGAATAGTCACTTCACTTACAGGTTGAAATTGCGGTAATACCGCTTCTAACCATGTCATAAATTGGGCTTCAGTAGGAAGCCCTTGCGCATTTTCACTTGCTACTTGTAAATCAAGGATAACTTCACTCATGATTTTCTCTCTGAAGCTTCTCTTTTTCTGCTTTGATAGCTTGGCGGCGTTTTTGATCTTCCGTTTCCCAAGCTTCATAGGCGATAACAATTTTGGCAACCACGGGATGGCGAACAACGTCTTCACTATGGAAAAAGTTAAAACTTAAGTCATTAACATCAGATAAAACTTCAATGGCATGACGTAAGCCTGATTTATTGCCTCTTGGCAGGTCAATTTGGGTAATATCCCCAGTGATAACCGCTTTAGAGTTAAAGCCAATACGTGTTAAGAACATTTTCATCTGTTCGATGGTCGTGTTTTGGCTTTCATCAAGAATAATAAAGGCGTCATTTAATGTGCGTCCACGCATATAGGCGAGGGGGGCGACTTCAATGACATTACGCTCTATTAGTTTCTCAACTTTTTCAAAACCTAACATCTCAAATAACGCATCATAAAGTGGTCGTAAATAGGGATCGACTTTTTGACTTAAATCGCCCGGTAAAAAGCCCAGTTTTTCACCCGCTTCAACCGCAGGACGCGTTAATAAAATACGACGCACTTCTTGGCGTTCAAGAGCATCAACAGCAGCAGCAACAGCCAGATAAGTTTTCCCTGTACCAGCAGGACCAATACCAAAAGTAATATCATGAGTCTGGATATTGGCAATATATTGTGCCTGATTCGGTGTACGAGGTTTTATCACACCTCGCTTAGTTCGAATATTGGTTGATTTCCCAAATTCAGGAACATGCTCATCACTTTGCTCAAGCACACGGCTTTCTTTGATTGCAAGGTGAATTTGTTCAGGGTCGATATCGGGGATCACGCCTTTAATTGGCGAGGTTTCCACATACAGGCGACGTAAAATTCCTGCGGCTGCATTGACACACAATGATTTTCCCGTGAGTTTAAAACGGTTATCACGATGATTAATCTCGATACCTAAACGGCGCTCAAGTTGCTTAATATTATCGTCAAATGGACCACATAGGCTCATTAAACGGGCATTGTCAGCTGGCTCTAAGAAGATTTCTTGGGTCGCTACCTGTGCATGTGCTATTACTGTCACTGATTATCCTTTTGTTCAATCTGATCAATTAAGGTTGGTAAACACCTACCCCTAATTCATCTTCTTTACGTGTACGTGCAATGACGGATTCTGGAGATTCGTGAATACGTAAATCCATTTGGTCTTCCGTTCTAATGACTTTACCACGTAGTGAGTTGGCATAAACGTCAACAATCTCAACATCAACGAACTTACCAATCATATCTGGTGTACCTTCAAAGTTAACCACACGGTTATTCTCAGTACGACCAGAAAGCTCCATCACATTTTTACGTGAAGGTCCTTCAACTAGAATACGCTGTACCGTATTTAACATTGCACGGCTAAAGTTCATTGCTTGTTGATTGATGCGCTGTTGTAGCAGATATAAACGTTGTTTCTTCTCATCTTCACTGACATCATCAGGTAAATCAGCCGCTGGGGTGCCCGGACGTGCTGAATAGATGAAACTAAAGCTCATATCGAAATTAACATCCGCAATTAATTGCATGGTTTTTTCAAAGTCGTCTTGGGTTTCACCCGGGAAACCAATGATAAAGTCTGAACTTATCAGAATATCAGGACGTGCTTTGCGTAGTTTGCGAATGATGCTCTTATATTCAAGTGCAGTATGGTTACGCTTCATTAATGTTAGAATGCGGTCAGAACCACTTTGCACTGGCAAGTGTAAATAGCTGACTAATTCTGGAGTATCTTCATAAACCGCAACAATATCGTCAGTAAATTCGATAGGGTGGCTGGTAGTAAAGCGAATGCGGTCAATGCCGTCAATTGCGGCGACTAAGCGAATTAATTCAGCAAAGCTACAGATTTGACCATCAAAAGTAGCGCCTCGGTAGGCGTTAACGTTTTGACCTAACAAGTTTACTTCGCGCACACCTTGTGCCGCTAATTGAGCAATTTCAAATAGCACATCATCACAAGGGCGGCTAACTTCTTCACCGCGTGTGTAAGGAACTACGCAGAAAGAGCAGTATTTGTTACAGCCTTCCATGATGGAGACGAAAGCAGAAGGGCCTTCAGCACGAGGCTCTGGTAAACGGTCAAATTTTTCGATTTCAGGGAAGCTGATATCGACAACAGGGCTTTTAGTCCCTTTAACCTGATTAATCATTTCAGGTAAACGGTGTAAAGTTTGTGGTCCGAAGATAATATCGACACACTGCGCACGTTGACGGATGTATTCACCTTCTTGAGAAGCAACACAACCGCCGACGCCAATGATAATATCGGGTTTATTATCTTTAAAATATTTCCAACGTCCTAACTGATGAAAGACTTTTTCTTGTGCTTTCTCACGGATAGAACAGGTATTTAGCAGTAGAATGTCCGCGTCTTCGGCGACATCGGTTAACTGATAACCGTGGGTGCTTTCGAGTAGGTCTGCCATTTTGGATGAATCGTACTCATTCATCTGACAGCCCCAAGTTTTAATGTACAGTTTTTTTATCGTCGACATTGTGTAAATCCGGTATTTTCAGTGAGACAATAGCTAATCATTGGAAAACGTTGCGTGTAATAAGCCAATAAGGCGGTTATTGTAGTCATTTGTGTGGTCAGTGACTAGAGCAAGTCGGCGCTAATTCTCTATGGCGTTTAGTTTAATCGAAATAAACTGAAACAGCGCTTACCTATTATTTAAAGTAATGAGTTATGGCATAACAATGATGAGTAATGTAAAAAACGATTTTGATGCAATCATCGCTGGTGGAGGGATGATTGGCGCTGCTGTTGTAATTGGGCTGGCGCAAGAAGGATTGCGTGTTGCAATGATTGAACGGCAGTCTCCAGCACCTTTTGATGCGTCATCTCATCCTGATATCCGTATTTCTGCGATTAGTTGCGCGTCTGTTAGTCTATTAAAACAATTAGGTGCATGGCAACATGTTTTAGCGATGCGTTCTGCGCCTTATCTTACCTTAGAAACATGGGAAGAAGAAAATGCCCATGTGGTTTTTGATGCTAAAAGCTTAGGTTTACCTGAATTAGGCTATATGGTTGAAAACCGAATTTTGCAATTAGCCCTTTGGCAAGAGGCTGAACGTTATAGCAATATCACTTTATTATGTCCAAATAGTCTAAGTAAAATGACTTATTTAGATGATAAATGGAAAGTAACCCTTTCAGATGGCAGTGAAGTGACCACAAATTTAGTGGTGGGTGCGGATGGTGCAAACTCTCAAGTGCGCCAATTTGCGGGTATCGGTAGCAATGGCTGGCAATATCGTCAATCTTGTATGCTGATCACTGTGAAAACAGAGTTGCCTCCTGAAAAGGGTACATGGCAACGTTTTTATCCTTCAGGTCCTCGTGCTTATTTACCGCTTTTTGATAATTGGGCTTGTTTGGTTTGGTATGACTCGCCTGACAGAATTAGAAAACTGCAAAATATGACAATGGCGCAGTTAGAAAAAGAAATTCAACATGCTTTTCCTGAGCGATTAGGTAAAGCGACACCTATTGCTGCAGGTTCATTCCCATTAACGCGTCAGCATGCAAGTCGTTACGTTGATAAAGGCATTGTTTTGTTGGGAGATGCGGCTCACACCATCAATCCTTTAGCGGGACAGGGCGTTAATTTAGGTTACCGTGATGTGGATTGTTTCTTAGATTTAGTCGCTGATGCCAAAAAACATTTTGAGCCTTGGGATTCAATGGCGTTATTGAAGAAATATCAGCGCCGTCGTATGCCTGATAATTTAGTCATGCAAGCGGGCATGGACGTATTTTATCACGCCTTTAGCCACCAATTACCGGGTTTAAAAGTTGTTAGAAATATCGGTCTTTTAGCTGCTCAGCATGCAGGAAAAGCGAAAGAGGCGGCATTACGTTATGCGTTAGGTATTAAGTAATTAGAAATGCGATGGTCTGAGTTGAATATCAGCAATAAGATCATCGCATTGTTGTTATGCTTTTAAATGCTTGGCATGAAAAGCAATATGCTCACCAATAAAGCTCGCCACAAAGTAGTAACTGTGATCGTACCCTTGATGTAAATTCAATTGATAAGGGAATTGTTTTGCATCGCAAGCTTGTGAAAATAATTCAGGCTTCAGTTGCTCTTGATAGAAAGGATCATCGACTCCGACATCAACACGCATAGGTAATACACTTTCTGCTTGGCTAATTAATGCCACCGCATCATATTGGTGCCATTGTGTCGTATCATCGCCTAAATAAGCGCTAAACGCTTTTTTACCCCAAGGAACAACTGACGGTGCTACTATCGGAGAAAACGCTGACACACTGCGGTAGCGTGCCGAATTTCGCAATGCAATCGTTAATGCCCCATGACCTCCCATCGAATGCCCACTAATAGCACGTTGATGAGTCACAGGAAAATGCATTTCTATCAGTGTAGGAAGCTCATCAACAATGTAGTCATACATATTGTAATGAGTATTCCACGGCGATTGTGTCGCATTAAGGTAAAAGCCAGCGCCTTGCCCTAAATCATAAGCACTATCATCAGCGACATTTTCACCGCGAGGGCTGGTATCAGGTACGACTAAAATAATGCCATGCTGCGCCGCAAATTGTTGAGCGCCTGATTTAGTAATAAAATTTTGTTCGTTGCAGGTTAAGCCTGATAACCAATATAAAACAGGGTATTTTTGTTCTTCTTCCATAGGAGGAAGGTAGATGGCAAATTTCATCTCACAATTTAACGTCTTTGATGTATGTTGATAGACTTCTTGCCAACCACCAAAGCAGGCGTGACGTTCAACCCTTTCCATTTTGACTCCTTTAAAAGCAAAGACAAACCTATGAGACATAGGTTTGAAGATGATTAATCGAAATGAATAACTGTACGGATTGATTTACCTTCGTGCATTAAATCAAAAGCTTCATTAATTTTTTCTAACGGTAGTTTATGGGTAACAAAAGGCTTAAGTTCGATATCGCCTTTCATTGCATCCTCAACCATACCGGGTAATTGGCTACGACCTTTAACACCACCAAAAGCGGTGCCTCTCCACGAACGACCTGTGACTAATTGGAAAGGACGAGTTGAGATCTCTTGTCCTGCACCAGCAACACCAATAATAATGGATTGACCCCAGCCACGATGTGCACTTTCTAATGCAGCTCTCATGACATTAACGTTACCAATACATTCAAAAGTATGGTCAACACCCCATTGTGTCATTTCAACAAGGACTTGCTGAATGGGCTTGTCGTGGTCATTAGGATTTAAGCAATCTGTAGCACCAAATTGACGTGCTAATTCAAATTTTTCAGGATTAGTATCAATCGCAAAAATTCGACCTGCTTTGGCTTGTCTTGCGCCTTGAAGAACAGCAAGACCAATGCCTCCTAAACCAAACACTGCAACCGAATCACCTTCTTGCACTTTTGCTGTATTGTGAACCGCGCCAATACCGGTTGTTACGCCACAACCTAATAAGCAAACTTCTTCGTGATTGGCTTCTGGATTGATTTTTGCTAGAGAAACTTCAGCCACCACAGTGTATTCGCTAAAAGTAGAGCATCCCATATAGTGATAAATAGGCTGCCCGTTATAAGAAAAACGTGTTGTTCCATCTGGCATTAAACCTTTACCTTGCGTTGCTCTGACTGCAACACATAAGTTTGTTTTGCCTGATTTACAGAATAGACATTCACCACATTCAGCAGTGTACAGAGGAATAACGTGATCGCCTGGTTTAACGCTAGTGACACCTTCACCAACTTCTACAACTACACCAGCACCTTCATGACCAAGAATTGCAGGGAATACACCTTCAGGATCATCACCAGAGAGTGTAAATGCGTCTGTATGACAAACGCCTGTGTGGCTAATTTTTATGAGCACTTCACCCGCTTGAGGTGGCATTACATCAACTTCAACGATTTTTAAAGGTTCTCCTGGTCCAAATGCGACCGCAGCACGAGATTTCATGGTGTATCCTTTTTGTTATTAACGCAGGTAAGTGCGGATAAGTGAAATGGCATCATCAACGGAATTTTTTTGATCTTCAGGAGAAGCGACGGCATCCATAAGACCTTCACGTAAATGACTTTCGAGCACACCTGCCATCAGACCGTTAATAGCACCTCTGATGGCGGCAATTTGTTGTAATACCTGACCGCATTCATTTTCATTTTCAAGTGCAGTTTCTAATGCAAGAAGCTGCCCTTTAATTTTTCTTACGCGAGTTAACGCGGCTTTTTTTTCTGCTGGTGAGTGTGGCATACATAATCCTTAAATATACTATGGGGGAGTATAGTATCTGGAGAGATATATGTACAGAGGGATCAATAAAGTGTGGAGTGATGAGAATAAATAAAAAATGATGATGTGGAGAATGTTGATCTTTGAGAGTAGAGGAATAAGAAAAGAAGGGGGAAGAATGATGTTTAGATAACAGATAGGAAAAAATGAAGAGATAAAAACAAAAAAGACCCGCTATTGCGAGTCTTATCTGTTGATTTCGTGATAAACACGTTAGTAATCAATGGTGCGGGAGGCGAGACTTGAACTCGCACACCTTGCGGCGCCAGAACCTAAATCTGGTGCGTCTACCAATTTCGCCACTCCCGCATACAACTTTTCAGAAAAAAAGACTCGCTCTGCGAGTCTCTCTTTCAAAATATGGCTGGGATACCAGGATTCGAACCTGGGAATGCCAGGATCAAAACCTGGTGCCTTACCGCTTGGCGATATCCCAAAAAATGGTGGCTATGACGGGATTCGAACCTGTGACCCCAACATTATGAGTGTTGTGCTCTAACCAGCTGAGCTACATAGCCTTATTGAATCTAGCTATCTTTCTTTTGAAAGATGGCTGGGGTACCAGGATTCGAACCTGGGAATGCCAGGATCAAAACCTGGTGCCTTACCGCTTGGCGATACCCCATCCGCTAATTCAATTGTCAACACACTTATTTATCAGAAATATGGCTGGGATACCAGGATTCGAACCTGGGAATGCCAGGATCAAAACCTGGTGCCTTACCGCTTGGCGATATCCCAACTGATAAATTCTTGACGAGGTTAAAATGGTGCGGGAGGCGAGACTTGAACTCGCACACCTTGCGGCGCCAGAACCTAAATCTGGTGCGTCTACCAATTTCGCCACTCCCGCAAAAAGATGGTGGCTATGACGGGATTCGAACCTGTGACCCCAACATTATGAGTGTTGTGCTCTAACCAGCTGAGCTACATAGCCATCTTTTTTTTGCATAACCTTCGTCGGCGTTGCGGGGCGCATTATGCGTATTACAGACAAATCCGTCAACTGCTTTTTGCATTAATTTTCGAGAAACGTGTCCGTTTGCTCGATGGTTAATCATTTTGTCGAAAAAAGATCCAAAAAACAACCTTGTTGATGAAAAATATCTCAAAAAATAAGACGCAATAGTGTGTGAATAAAAAGAAAAAACAAAGCAGTAACAGAAATGAGATTAAGTGAAAGAAGGAAAAGATGAAGAACAATGAGCATAAAAAAAGAAATGCGGTGAAAAAATCACGCTACATTTCTTTTTCTTTGGATATTACTGATTGAATTTTAGACTTATTTCGCAATAAAGGTCAGAAAAGTATACATTCAACTCAAAAAGTGTAATTTATCGACAATAAATTACTTTTCTAATAGCTGTTGAAGCAATTCTCCGTTAAGCATTGCGCGTTTAGTTAAGGCAAAAGCCCCTATGGCTGAACGATGATCAAGCTCTGATGTGACGACAGGAAGCTCTTCTCTGAATTCTTTTAATACTTGCGTATTAATACAACTTTGAATTGAGGGAAGTAAAACTTCAGCTGCTTCAGTCAATTCACCCGCTAAAACCACTTTTTGTGGGTTAAATAAGTTAATAGCGATCGCAATCGCTTTACCTAAATGTAAACCCACTTGTTTGATGGTTTCGACTGCTAGCGGGTCATTTTTTACAGCAGCTCGACAAATATCTTGGATTTGGCACTGTGTTGGCGATAAATACTGGCTTGGGTAGCCTTGCTCTAATTGATAGCGCACTTTGGCTTCGATAGCAGTATTGGATGCAATCGTTTCTAAACAACCAAAATTACCACAATGGCAACGTTCACCTAGAGGATCGATTTGAATATGACCAATTTCCCCAAGGTTACCACGCTGGTTGAGCAGAATTTTATTATTAATGATAACACCCGCACCTGCACCACGATGTATCCGGACGAGTAGTGAGTCTTCACAATCTCGTGTGGCACCAAAATAGTTTTCAGCTAGTGCAAGGCTTCGAATATCATGCCCAGCATAACAAGGCAGGCTAAAGCGTTTTTCTAAGCTATTTACCAGCGCCCAATTATCTACTTTCATATGAGGCATATAACGAACAATGCCTTTATTTGGATCAACAAGACCGGGCAAAATCACGGAAATTGAAATAAGCTCACGAATGCGACGTTGATTTTGTTTAATAAAGTCATCAATTGCATTGATGAGCAGGGCTTCAACTTCATTTTGAGTACTCTGCTCTAGAGGGTAGTGTTGCTCAATGATGACTTTACCGCTCAGATCGTAAAGAGCGACAGTGGCATCATTACGCCCCAATCGCACACTGACTGTATTAAAATTGCGGTGTTCAACAATAATAGAAATTGCGCGACGTCCACCTGTTGATGCCTGTTGATCAACCTCTTTGATTAAGCCTCGTTCAAGCAACTGACGAGTAATTTTAGTCACACTGGCTGGCGCTAGTTGGCTTTGTTCGGCTATTTGGATACGGGAAATTGGCCCGTGTTGATCAATCAGTCGATACACAATCGCACTGTTAAGTTGTTTAACAAGATCGATATTGCCAATTTGCGTTTCAGTGTTGTTATGACTCATCAGCATAGACATCCATTAGTTATTCAGTTATTTCGATACCATTGACAAACGTTGTGCAAAGGTTGAAGTCCTTGTCGAAAGAAGTGAGGTTTGCAATTTTTCCTGCTTCAATTGTTCCCAATTCTTTTTCCATTCCGATTGCACGAGCAGGATAAAGAGTTGCCATCCGCAATGTTTCATCTAATGGAATACCTACATGGATCACGCTATTTTTAATTGCACCAATCATGGTCAGTGATGATCCACTTAATGTGCCATCTGCATCGACACAAAGACCATTACGATAATATATGGTTTTACCCGCAAAAACGAAGCTATCCATCTCATTTTTACTAGGATCAAGCCCTGCTGGCGCAGTTGCATCTGTGACTAAAAGTAGTTTTTCACCTTTCAGACGCTTACTGTTACGAATATTTGCCCATGAAACATGTAAACCATCGGCAATGATACCAGCATAAACCTCAGGTGTATCATAAATGGCACCTACAAGCCCCGGCCCTCTGCCTGTAATATAAGGCATTGCGTTGTAAAGGTGAGTCGATAATGAGATACCATTACGGAATCCTTTACGTGCTTCTTCATAAGTCGAATTGGAGTGACCCGCAGAAACAATGATACCTGCTTTGATTAATTGACGAACATACTTTTCATCAACCATTTCAGGCGCGAGGGTGATTTTAGCGATAACATCAGCATTATCGCACAAATAGTCAATCATCTGTGCACTAGGTTGGCGAATAAACTGTGGATCATGAGTCCCTTTTTTAATTACATTGATATAAGGGCCTTCTAAATGTAATCCCAACACTTTATTTTCATGTTTCTTCATATAAGCACGAGTTGCGTCAATGCCTATTTTCATCAATTCATCAGAACAGGTAATTAACGTGGGTAAATAGCTAGTGCAACCTAAACGTTCATTTGCTTTTTGCATAATTTCTAACGTTTCAACGGTGACATTTTCAGGCGTGTCATTAAATTGTACGCCACCACAGCCATTAACTTGTAAATCGATAAAACCGGGAGAGACAATTGCACCTTTCATATCACGAACAGTGATATCTTTTGGCAGTTGATCCTGTGGGCAAACCTGCTCAATACGGGAGCCGTTAATAATAATGGCGTGGTTTTCTAAACGGTCGAAACCTGTATAAATAACAGCATTTGTTAAGGCAAACATACCTTTGTCTCCTGATAAGGGAAGTCAATCTAAAAATCCGATATCAGCCAGCAAATTCTGGCTGATAAGTAAGAGAGCTTAGCCTTTTCCACTACTTAATCAGTAGGTACTTATTTTACTAAACTTAGTCTTGGTATTTCTGACACTCTTGCGCTTCAATCTGTTGGAAATAACGCAATGTTTTTACTCGTAATTCCATTGTTGCAGGATCATCACACACTAAAATGGCTTTAGGGTGAAGTTGAACACAGGAAATCGTCCATAAATGGTTAACAGCGCCTTCTGTTGCAGCATGTACTGCTTGCGCTTTATTAAAACCAGTTGCCAAAATCATTAATTCTTCAGCATCTAATAATGTACCTACACCAACTGTCAGTGCATATTTAGGAACATGATTAACATTATTATCGAAGAAGCGTGAATTTGCTAAACGAGTGTCTTCTGTTAGCGTTTTCATGCGAGTACGTGAAGAAAGTGATGACGTTGGCTCATTAAATGCGATATGACCGTCGTTACCTACACCGCCCATAAACAAATTGATTTTGCCATAAGACTTAATTTTAGCCTCATAACGTTCGCATTCTGCTTGTGGATCTTCTGCATTACCGTTTAATAAATTGATATTTTCATCTTTAATATCAATATGATTAAAGAAGTTTTCATACATAAAAGTACGATAACTTTGTGAATGATCTGATGGAATACCAACATATTCATCCATATTGAACGTTACAACGTGTTGGAAGCTGACTTTTCCTGCACGATGTAATTCAATTAACTCTTTATATGTCGCCAATGGCGTGCCACCAGTTGGTAAACCAAGCACGAAAGGGCGCTCTGCTGTTGGATTAAACGCATTGATCTTCTCAATGATATAATTTGCAGACCACTTACCAACTTGTTTTGCCGTGGATAGGGGGATTAACCTCATAGTAACCTCATAGAAAAAAGACAAATCTGATAACTCAGTAACGTGTTATTTTATCGTGTGATTATCAGTGGCTCATCTATACTCGTCATCCTTCAAGTTGCAGGGGTGTTGGCTACGCTCAGCTACCCGAATCACATACATGAGTATATTCATCGGGATATCTTTGCTTGCCGCCTACCTGCAACTCGAATGATTTAGAGTGTATAACACGAATTTCTTTTCATTTTTAGCTGATGATCGAAATGTCCCGCCAAAAGATATTTTTAATCATAAAATAAGCTTTCTGACTTAGCCAGCATTTCAGCTAAAAAATATACTATATTGGTGACTTAACTCACAAATTATGACTAATTAATTTGCGATACGAAATAAATTTTTTAGACTAAAAATGGAATTAAATAATTAGCTCATCATTTTTCTTATAAAATATGAATGAGTATGAATAAGATCCCAATATAGGGGCTATCCAAGGGGGAGTTTGTGAATATTTTAAGTTATCTGCAGAAGATAGGACGGGCGCTGATGGTGCCTGTCGCTACATTACCTGCAGCAGCAATTCTGATGGGGATTGGCTACTGGATTGACCCAGTAGGCTGGGGTAGTGATAACGCGCTTGCTGCCTTACTTATCAAATCTGGTGCTGCTATCATCGACAATATGTCAGTCTTGTTTGCCATTGGTGTTGCTTATGGTATGTCGAAAGACAAAGACGGTGCTGCCGCTTTAACAGGGTTTGTTGGGTTCTTAGTTGTGACAACACTTTGCTCTCCAGCCGCGGTGTCAATGATCAAAGGCCTACCTTTAGAAGAGGTTCCAGTTGCTTTTGGTAAAATAAATAACCAGTTTGTTGGGATCTTAGTTGGTGTACTTTCAGCCGAGCTTTATAACCGCTTCAGTAGCGTTGAGCTGCCTCGCGCACTGTCGTTCTTTAGTGGTCGCCGTTTAGTTCCTATTTTGACCTCGTTTTTAATGATCATCGTCGCCTTTATTCTGATGTATATCTGGCCTGTGATTTATGGCGGATTAGTTAGCTTTGGTGAAAGCATTAAAGATATGGGAGCATTAGGTGCGGGTATTTACGCATTCTTTAACCGTTTATTAATTCCTGTGGGCTTACACCATGCGTTGAACTCTGTATTCTGGTTTGACGTTGCTGGTATTAATGATATTCCTAACTTCCTAGCAGGTCAGCAAGCTATTGATTCTGGCTTAGCAACAGTGGGTGTTACAGGTCGTTATCAAGCAGGTTTCTTCCCAGTAATGATGTTTGGTTTACCGGGTGCAGCTCTTGCTATTTATCACTGCGCACGTAAAGAACACAAAGCAAAAGTGGCTGGTATTATGATGGCGGGTGCGTTTGCTGCATTCTTCACTGGTATTACTGAGCCGCTTGAATTCTCCTTTATGTTCGTCGCACCAGTGCTTTATGTTATTCACGCATTCTTAATGGCGATTTCTGTTTATATCGCGGCAAGCATGGAGTGGATTTCAGGATTCGGCTTTAGTGCAGGCTTAGTGGATATGTTCTTATCTTCACGTAACCCACTGGCTGTTCATTGGTACATGCTGATTGTTCAGGGTATTGTTTTCTTCTTTATCTATTACGGTATTTTCCGTTTCACTATCACTAAATTTAACCTGAAAACACCAGGTCGTGAAGATGAAGTGACCGGTGATGAAACTGCTGATGGTTATGATGAAGATATCAAAACAGCGCCAGCAAATAGTAAAGAAGGTATTCAACAAGAAGCTCGCCAATATATCGCGGCTATCGGTGGTTCTGATAACTTAACGGGTATTGATGCTTGCATTACACGTTTACGTCTTAATGTAAAAGACTCTGGCGTTGTTAATGATGCATACGCAAAACGTTTAGGGGCTTCAGGCGTTATTCGCTTAAACAAACAAAGTGTTCAGGTGATTGTGGGTACACGAGCAGAGCTTGTCGCTAACGCAATGCGCGATGTATTAACACAAGGTCCTGTGCCTGCTTATGAAGGTGCTTCTGCTTCAACAGTTTCTACTGAAAAAGCACCCGTAAAACAAGCGAATGCCAATGCAAAAGTGTTACTTGAAATGATTGCACCTTTTGATGGTGAAGTGGTGGCATTAAAAGAAGTGCCTGATGAAGCGTTCTCTAGTGGTGTTGTTGGCGATGGTGTAGCAATCAAACCAACCTCTAATATCGTGATGGCGCCTGCGACAGGTACTGTTGTTAAGATTTTTGATACAAACCATGCATTTTGTATTGAGACTGACAATGGTGTGGAAATCATTGTGCATATGGGCATTGATACCGTTGCATTAGGCGGCAAAGGCTTCAAGCGTTTAGTTGAAGAAGGTGCAGACGTTAAAGTTGGTCAACCTATCTTAGAATTAGATCTTGAATATCTGAACGCTAATGCTAAATCGATGATAAGCCCTGTTATTGTCAGCAATATCGATGATTTTGATAAGATTGCTGAACAAGTTGCAGGTGTTGTGGTCGGAAATAAAACGGTTATCTACAAAGTGTTAAAATAAATTCTATATAGATATTTAATCCTCTATAAAGAGATGGTTAAATAAGACGATAAAACGGGGAGTCTTTCGAACTTCCCGTTTTTTTATCTCTATTTTGATAAATATCTCAGGGGTGTATTTAGCTAAGGTATTTATGAAACCTGCTTATTGGATTATAGTGGGTTAATTATGCGTTTTGCTTTGAGGAAAAAATGACCATGAATGAGGCAGATGCCCGCCCAACGAACTTTATTCGTCAAATTATTGACGAAGATCTGGCTACCGGGAAACATGATAGCGTTCAAACGCGTTTCCCACCTGAACCTAATGGCTATCTTCATATCGGCCATGCGAAATCAATTTGCCTGAATTTTGGTATTGCTAAAGATTATCAGGGAAAATGTAATCTACGTTTTGATGATACCAATCCAGTAAAAGAAGATATTGAGTACATCAACTCAATTCAAAAAGATGTTCAGTGGTTAGGTTTCCAATGGGAAGGTAGCATTCATTACTCCTCAGATTATTTTGATCAACTTTATCAATATGCGATTGAGCTGATTAATAAAGGCTTAGCTTATGTTGATGAGTTAAGTGCTGAAGAAATTCGTGAATACCGCGGTACATTAAAAGAGCCAGGTAAAAACAGCCCTTATCGCTCACGTAGCGTAGAAGAAAACTTAGCGCTGTTTGAAAAAATGCGTGCGGGTGGCTTTGAAGAAGGTAAAGCGTGTTTACGTGCGAAAATTGATATGGCATCACCTTTTATTGTTATGCGTGATCCTGTTCTTTATCGTATTAAATTCGCTGAACACCACCAAACCGGAAATAAATGGTGCATTTATCCAATGTATGATTTTACCCACTGTATCTCTGATGCACTGGAAAATATCACACATTCTTTATGTACTTTAGAATTCCAAGATAACCGCCGTTTATATGATTGGGTGCTGGATAATATCACTATCCCTTGTCATCCTCGTCAATATGAATTCTCGCGTCTTAACCTTGAATATACAGTGATGTCAAAACGTAAGCTGAATCAGCTTGTGACAGAAAACATTGTGAATGGTTGGGATGATCCTCGTATGCCAACGATTTCAGGCTTACGTCGTCGTGGTTATACCGCAGAATCTATTCGTGAATTCTGCCTACGTATTGGTGTGACGAAACAAGAAAACAACGTCGAAATGGCAGCTTTGGAATCTTGTATTCGTGATGACTTAAACGAAAATGCACCACGCGCAATGGCGGTTATCGATCCAGTTCGTTTAGTGATTGAAAATATGCCAGAAGGTGAAGAAATTCTTGTTGCACCAAATCACCCAAACAAGCCAGAAATGGGTACGCGTGAAGTACCATTTAGCCGTGAGATCTATATTGATCGCGCAGACTTCAAAGAAGAAGCAAACCGTCAATATAAACGTCTGGTGCTAGGTAAAGAAGTGCGTCTACGTAATGCTTATGTGATTAAAGCAGAACGTGTCGAAAAAGACGAACAAGGCGAAATTACGACCATTTACTGCACCTATGATGCAGAGACTCTAAATAAAGATCCTGCTGATGGGCGTAAAGTAAAAGGCGTTATTCACTGGGTAAGCATTCCACATGCTATTCCTGCTGAAATCCGTCTTTATGACCGTCTATTTAGCGTACCAAACCCAGCAGCAGAAGATGATTTCTTATCAACAATTAACCCTGAATCATTAGTTATTCGTGAAGGTTTTGTTGAACGTAGCTTAAAAGATGCCGCTATCGAAAAAGCGTATCAATTTGAGCGTGAAGGCTACTTCTGCGCTGATAAGCTTTCAACAGCGGATAAACTTGTGTTTAACCGTACTGTGGGCTTACGAGACACTTGGGCGAAGATTTCTCAGCAAGGTTAATCTGCTGCCGCGTTTTAAGACACATTAGTACTTTAATGAATAAAATGCTCGGTAATTATTTATCGAGCATTTTTTATCTGTTTTACATCTTAGTTTGGATGATTTTTCATCTATTGATATTAAATATTTACCATTCTTAATTTGATTAGTCTCTCGTTTTTTCTTTTTTAGGTGATAACTTTTCATTTATTTCATTTGAAATAGTTTATTCACTATCACTTTATTCTTTTGTTTTTTCATACCATCACGCTAAATAAAACTGTAATAAGAAAAGTGTGATTAATACCACCTATTTCACATGGTTAAAAAAGATTATTTATAAATACTGCTTATTATTCCTTTCTATAAAAACGAAATTTCATATCATTTAAAGATTGTTTTATAAAATGCATTTAAATCAATTAATTATGATTGGTTTTAATCAATAATTATAAAAGCAAGAAAATGAAACGATCATTTGGTTATGTGCCCTTTGTCATATTTTGATAAAAATTCTTTTTTTTAGGTTGATAATTCGCGTCGCGAAAAATATGCTGTTTCTAACCTAATTTAGGTTTTTTCCCCACTTGGGGTTTTATATTTGGAAATAGGCATTGTGCTTATTTCTTTTTTAGTCAAAGTCAAAGAGGAAACAATGCTATGGTTATGCAACATGCTAAACCAGGCAGGGTGGCACTTGCCGTTATGGGCGCATTGCTTGTAACTGCACTACCTGCAAAAATGTCTCATGCTGAAGGGTTTATTGATGACTCAACCTTAACAGGCGGTCTTTTTTATTGGCAACGTGACCGTGATAGAAAAGAGTTAACACCAAATAGTCCTGATTACGGCAAATACAAAGCTAACTTACACCATTCTACTTTCAACGCTAATCTAGATTTCTCATCAGGCTACCTTGGTGATTTTATTGGTATTGATTTAGCTGCTTTTGGCGCGGCTGAATTGAATAACAGTGGCCCAGCTGCACCTAATGAAATTGGTTTTAGTGATGCAAAAAGTCGCTGGGATGAAAAATGGACTGGCGATCGCAGTGGCATGAGTGTTTATAAAGCGGCTGCGAAATTCAAATTAGGCAATTTCTGGGCTCAAGGTGGATATATTCAACCTAAAGGCCAAAGCTTATTGCGTCCACATTGGAGCTTCTTACCGGGGACTTATCGCGGTGCTGAAGCGGGTGCTGTTTTCGATTTCGATAAAAGCGGTGAATTATCTTTCTCATATATGTGGACGGATGAATATAAAGCACCGTGGTATCGGAATATGTATAACTTCCGTAAAGCTGATCTAGAAACTAATATCAGCTATCTTCACTCTTTTGGCGCCAAATATGATTTTAAAAACAGCCTAGTGTTAGAAGCTGCATTTGGTCAGGCCGATGGTTATATCGATCAGTATTTTGGCAAAGTTTCTTATGATTTTCCAATTGCTGACAATGCATTAAGAACGTCTTACCAATTCTACGGTGCTAAAGATAAAGTTACTGGCGGTGGTGTTAATGACGTTTATGATGGGTTGGCATGGTTACAAGCACTGACTTTTGGTTATACCTACAATGTATTTGACTTCAAAGTAGAAGGAACGTGGGTTAAAGCTGAAGGTAATCAAGGTTATTTCTTACAACGTATGACTCCAGGCTGGGCAACCTCTAACGGTCGTCTTGATGTTTGGTGGGATGGTCGTTCTGACTTTAACGCCAATGGAGAAAAAGCACTTTATGCTGGCGTTATGTATGATCTGAAAAACTGGGATCTGTCAGGTTGGGCTGTCGGCACTTCATATATTTACGCATGGGATGCGAAACCAAGTGGTAAAGCCGTTTATGACCAAGGTCAGCGTATCAGAGAAAGTGCATGGAATGCGGATATTATGTATACGGTTCAAGAAGGTCGCGCTAAAGGTACTCTCTTTAAGCTTCATTATACCCGTTACGATAACCACTCCGATATTCCAAGTTATGACGGTGGTTTTGGTAATATCTTCCAAGATGAAAAAGACGTTAAGTTTAACGTGATAATGCCATTCACTATTTTCTAATATCAGCATAGGGATAAAGTGTATTAATTGCACTTTATCCTGAATAAAATTAAAAAAGCTAAATATGATTACGATAAGTAAAAATAAGTAGTAGAAAGATAGAGATGCATTAATTAAGAAGAACCTTACAAATAAGCCTCGTTAATAAAGTGAAGTAGTCAGCAGCAGTAGTAAGAAGTAAAAGAGCCGAAGTAAAGAGTCGTTTTAAAATCGCAGTATATAGTAAAAGTAATGTAGTAAAAGTAATGTAGTAAAGTCGTCATGTCATGTCGTCTGAGATAAATGTGAGTGGGTTATGTTTATCTCCTGTGCTTCAGTTATTTCGCAGAATTTGCGTAAGGTATTTACCCTAAGTAAAGGCAGTCAGAGTGGGTATCGTAGTGGGGGGTAAATACCTTTATTTTTTCATTCCTTTCTTTTTCGTCCTTTTCATCCTTGTACGTTTTTTTATTCTATGGCAAATTTCTTGCCATTCATTTTATCTCACCTTATTTATTATTCTGCATTGAAGGCTGTTCGATAATGCGAGTTTTCAGGAAGAAACATGTTAAAGCGATTGGATGATTTTTTATTAGAACCACCATTGAAGCCCTTTAAAGGTATAAAACGATTTGTTGTTGAATTTCTCTTTTTTGGTGTGAAAGAGGCACGTTCTTGTTTATTTGCAGGATTTTTCTTTTTTATTTTATTTGCAACACCAAGCAAC
This sequence comes from Proteus sp. PR00208, assembly GCF_016238545.1. NCBI lineage: Bacteria > Pseudomonadati > Pseudomonadota > Gammaproteobacteria > Enterobacterales > Morganellaceae > Proteus > Proteus sp. PR00208. The sequence continues at coordinate 74,008 of NZ_JAEHQE010000013.1, forward strand.
GGTGTTTTTGGTATACCTCGTTATGATGTGCTTCTTATTCTCGCTATCGCTTTTCAATTATGGATGGTGTGGGGAAAGTTAGAAACATGGGATGAATTAAAAGCGATTTGTTTTTTCCACATTGTTGGTTTTGTGATGGAGTTATTTAAAACATCAGCGGCAATTGGTTCATGGAAATACCCTGATTTTGCTTACACAAAATTGTGGGAAGTCCCATTATTTACAGGCTTTATGTATTCGGCTGTGGGGAGTTATTTAATTCAAGCATGGCGTTTTTTAAAGGTACGAATTGAACATTACCCACCTTATTGGCTGGCAACATTGGTTGCACTTGCGATTTATATTAATTTCTTTTCTCATCATTTTATTGGTGATTATCGTTGGTATTTAACAGCCTTTATTTTAGGTCTTTATGCTCGTAGTGTGGTTTATTTTACGCCTTATGATACAGAGCGAAAAATGCCCTTATTACTTGCTTTTGTTCTGATTGGTTTCTTTATTTGGCTTGCTGAGAATTTTGGTACGTTCTTCGGTGTTTGGCAATATCCAAACCAAATTGGTGCTTGGTCTGCCGTGCATGCAGGGAAGTGGGGCTCTTGGTCACTGTTAGTTATCGTTACTTTTACGATAGTGGTGCATTTAAAACATATCAAACACAGTATTAGTGTGGCGAAGTGAATTGTTATAGATTATGTTCTTTTTAAGATGACGTCATATGTTGACGTCAATGGAATGAATGATGATAAAGACCAACGAACTGAGTTCCAAACACTATAAGACACTCGCTGATATACTAACAGTGCCTCCAAAGTCAGGAATTAAGTGGATGATGTAAAGAGCCTAATAAATAATCTTGGTGGGAAAGTTAAAAATGGTAATGGCTCTAGACGAAAATTTATTTTAATGGGATCTGTTTATCAAACACACCAACCTCATCCTGAGAATGTTATGGATAAAGGCTCTGTAAATGGTCTACGTGAATGGTTTGAGAATGTGATAGGAGTAAAGCATGATTAAAAGTACGAATATCATGATAATAAGTGGGCATCCAGCATCAGTTGTTTATGAATCTGAAATTAAAGCCTTCAGAGGACAATTTTTAGATGTAAATGGATATTGTGATTTTGTGGCTGATAGTATTGATGGATTACAAAAAGAAGGGGTTATTTCCTTAACGGAGTTTGTTGAAACTTGCATTGAAGAAGGAATTACGCCTTTTAAAGAGGAAGATAAACTTAAAGCATTTACATTACGTTATCCTGCTTGGTTAGAAACTCGATTGAATGCAACCGTTGCAGCACATGCAATCTCAAAAAATCAGTTTATTGTCCAGTTATTAGAGCGTGAACTAGTTACACGATAATATTTGGGTTCATAACATAGGGCAATAAAAAAGGAACTGTTCACAGTTCCTTTTTTTTACTGAGAGATTATCCAGAATGAATTATTTCTCATCATGTGCGTGGCTATCTTCTTTACAATTACCTTCAGCACAATGGCCATATAAATAAAGGCTATGATTGGAAAGTTTGATACCATGACGTTCAGCGATATTTCTTTGGCGTAATTCAATTGCATCGTCTGTAAACTCAATAACTTTGCCACAATCAAGACAAATTAAATGGTCATGATGGTGTTGTTGAGTTAATTCAAATACTGATTTACCACCTTCAAAATTATGTCGGGTAACAATACCAGCATCATCAAATTGGTTTAAGACGCGATACACTGTTGCCAGACCAATCTCTTCACCGATATCGATAAGTTTTTTGTAGAGATCTTCAGCACTGACATGATGGCACTCAGGATCCTGGAGCACTTCCAAGATCTTTAAGCGAGGAAGTGTAACTTTTAACCCAGCATTTTTTAACGCTTTATTATTGTCGGTCATGCGGATTTAATCCTGTTGCTAATGGTGAATTTAATTTTTGTGCTCACAAATGGGCTTTATTCATTAATACTCGGGTGAATAAATAACCTCATTGATTATAGGCATGATATTTAAAAATAAACACCCCACCTATCACACTATCTTAGCACACCATTGAATAATTATCATTCTCAATATTGAGTATTTATATTATCCCAAAATTTCGTCTAGGCTCATTTCTTCTTTGATTTGAGCAACCCAAGCGTCAACACGCTCTTCGGTTAATTCTGGTTGACGATCTTCATCAATCGCAAGACCGATAAAATGATTATCATCTGCAAGCCCTTTAGAGGCTTCGAAATGATAACCTTCGGTTGGCCAATGTCCTACGATAACTGCACCACGAGGTTCAATAATATCGCGGATAGTACCCATTGCATCACAGAAATATTCTGCATAGTCTTCTTGGTCACCACAACCAAATAGTGCAACAAGCTTACCATTGAAATCAATATCTTCTAGTGTTGGGAAAAAATCATCCCAATCACATTGTGCTTCACCATAATACCAAGTAGGAATACCTAGTAACAGAATATCGAACGCTTCGATGTCTTCTTGACTGGATTTTGCAATATCATGAACTTCGGCATTATCAGCGCCCAGTCTTTCTTGAAGCATTTTGGCAATATTTTCAGTGTTGCCAGTATCACTGCCGAAGAATATTCCTATGATTGCCATAAAGTGAGATAACCTCTTTTATTCTAAATTCGTTATATTTCAAATTGTAGCGTTATTGACTACGTATATTTCCACAAGTCACATACTTCTTGTATGTTTCTAGTGATTCATTCACTTGTCACCTAGCTACACTTCAAAATATTTAGAGTATATTTGTCTGTGTTTGAACAATTACTAGTGAAAGATAAGCATTGTGTTTTCATAATAGAAAACTAAAAACGTATTTTGACGAAAATAGCAGGCTAATTCTGTCGAATTTGTGTGGTTTATCTGCTAGCTATTCTTGTTTTGATGCATTTTTAAGGCGTTATTTTGCGCCAATTGCTCTAGTAATATTTCTTCAATAAGTTCACTACGACTGACGTTTCTTTCTGTCGCCAACTCATTGAGAGCATTTACAGCATCTTCATTTAATTTTAACTCAACTCGACGTAAACCATTAACTCTGTCACGTCTTAATTGATTGCGTTTATTAATTCTAAGCTGTTCATCCCGAGAAAGCGGGTTTGTTTTAGGTCGCCCAGGTCTGCGTTCATCTGCGAACAAATCCAGTGTGGTGCGATCAGTTTGTTCTTTTGCCATAAATTTTGCTGTGAAAGGGCGTATACCAATGACTAAATTGCGAAACGCCCAATAATACCCCACATAGTGATGTCTCGCCACTGCTTCCTGAGTTTAACTTATTGTGATTTGGTCTTTTTATCAACAGACGCTATTTTTAAGCACAATAATTATACATTCTAGTAAATTATCATTTTTCAGTGACGTTATTTTAAGCAGTTAAGTTTATTAATTAAGTTTTCTCTAAAAAACGACGAATGGCCTTAATAACGGTATCTGGTTTTTCTGAATGCACCCAATGCCCTGTGTTTGCGACAACAAAGGCAGTCGCGAGAGGAAATTGACGAGCGATGTTTTCACGATACTCATCTAAAATGTAAGGTGATAAACCGCCACGAATAAATAATACAGGATGATGCCAAGCAGGCACCTCTTGCCAGCCAATAATGTCTGAATAAGCATTTTTTATTGCAGGTAAATTAAATAGCCACTCACCATTTTTGAATGATTTGAGTAAAAATTGGATCACACCTTCCTCTTTAATAAAAGGACGCATTATTTCCACAGCATCTTGACGACGTGTGACTTTAGCTTCTGTTACGGCTTCAAGCGCTGCAAAAATTTTGTCATGGCGGCGAACGTTATAAGCAACGGGTGACATATCAATCACAACAATATTTGCAATACGTTCGGGAGCTAATGCTGTCATCGCCATCGCAATTTTGCCTCCCATTGAGTGCCCAATAATAATGGCTTTTGAGATAGTTAAACTATCAAGCAATGCGAGCACATCTTGCGCCATATCTTGATAATTCATACTTTCGCTATGAGGAGAGTGTCCATGGTTACGCACATCAATTTGTATCACGGTATTATCTTGACGAAGTGCACGACCTAAAACACCTAAATTATTGAGATCACCAAAGAGGCCATGGATCAAGACGATAGGTAAATTAGATACAGGTGTCGTTTCAGGTTGGTGTAATTGATAATTTAGTAATGTATTGAGTTTCATATTAATGACCAAGATGATTGCGATTTTCTTCTATGATGACATGCACAAGATGCTAAGCCAACTTATCGCAATAATATGAAAGAGTAATGAAGTTCAGAAATAATTGATAAGAGAAATTTATAAAAAACCATAAAAATGCCATTATCCAGATGTATATTTCAAATTTATTCAAAAAGTTGAAATCTTGACATTGCTCAAAAATAAATAATTAGAATTTTATATTATTTGGGGGCTGGGGTAGTGTGATATAGCGGCGTTTAAAACTGGCTTTGTGCGAATAAGTTCAAAGAATAGAAGATGATACCAAGATAAACAATAGGATAAATACCGAGCTTAGCCTTTAAAATGGCAGGATCTTGAATAGATCCTCTTTAAGTTATTGAAATTTTGCCTATTTTGTTTTTAAAGATTATATCTTATAATCCTAATTACTTTTTTTTGAAAATAGTACTGGGTAGCAATGAAAAAGATAGAAATTGATGACGAACTTTACCGCTATATTGCTAGCGAAACTAGACATATCGGTGAAAGCGCTTCAGATATTTTAAGGCGTCTACTGAAGCTCGATGCCAAACAGCCCGTACAACCAGTCGTTGTCACTGAGTCAGTACAAGTACCTGTTATTAAACAGGAAGCTGAACCTACACCTATAACACCAGCAAAAAATCCGATCCGTGAAATGCGAGAACTGCTGTTATCTGACAGTTACGCAGAAAAAACAAAATCAGTTGATCGTTTTTTACAGATCCTTTCTACGTTATATAGCCTAGATAGCGCTACTTTTACTCAATCTGCTGAAACAGTACATGGACGAACACGCATCTATTTTGCTGGTGATGAACAAACATTGCTCGATAGTGGGCGTCATACAAAACCGCGCCATATTTCAGGCACGCCGTTTTGGGTTATCACTAACTCGAACACAGAGCGTAAGAGAACGATGGTACAAAGCATCATGCAGGATATGCAATTCCCTGCAAATGAGATTGATAAGGTGTGTGGAACTATCTAACCACTATTGTTAATTGATGCATTGCAAAGGCTTTTGTTTAAAGCGTGATTGTGATGTCAAATAGGAGAAGATTTGTGGCAATTCATCCAAGAGCAGGGCAGCATACTCGTCAAAGTGATCTGATTAATGTGGCGCAATTAACGTCTCAATATTATTCACTTAAACCACAAGCTAGCAATAACGCTCATCGTGTGAAATTTGGTACATCTGGTCATCGTGGAAGTGCAAATCGCCATAGCTTTAATGAAGCACATATTCTGGCAATTGCGCAGGCTATTGCTGAAGTACGTGCTAAGAATGGAGTAACAGGGCCATGTTACGTGGGTAAAGATACTCATGGACTGTCAGAGCCTGCATTTATTTCTGTTTTAGAAGTACTTGCTGCCAATAAAGTTAAAGTGATTATTCAAGAAAATAATGGCTATACACCAACACCGGCAGTTTCTTTTTCTATTTTGACATACAACGAAGCACATCAAGATATTGCTGATGGTATCGTGATCACTCCATCTCATAATCCACCCGAAGATGGCGGTATTAAATATAATCCATCAAATGGTGGACCTGCTGATACCGATTTAACTTCAGTGATTGAAAAACGTGCCAATGAACTGCTTGAGAACAATTTAGCAGGGATCAATCGTCTTTCTTATGATGAAGCATTAGCAAGTGGTTATATTCAAGCACAAGACTTAATTATGCCTTATGTCAAAGCGTTAGGTGACGTTGTTGATATGCAAGCAATTAAGAAAGCGGGCTTAAAATTAGGTGTTGACCCATTAGGCGGTTCAGGCATTGAGTACTGGAAACGTATTGGTGAGTATTATGATCTTGATCTTGAATTAGTTAACGATCAAGTTGATCAGACATTCCGTTTTATGACGCTTGATCACGATGGTGTTATTCGTATGGACTGTTCATCACCATGGGCAATGGAAGGCTTATTACAATTACGTGATAAATTTGATTTAGCCTTTGCTAACGATCCTGATTACGATCGCCATGGTATTGTGACACCTTCTGGTTTAATGAATCCTAACCACTATTTAGCGGCTGCAATTAACTATCTTTTTCGTCATCGTCCACAATGGGCTAAAGATGTAAAAGTGGGTAAAACACTGGTTTCAAGTGCAATGATTGACCGTGTTGTAGCAGATTTAGGTCGTGAATTAGTTGAAGTGCCTGTTGGCTTTAAATGGTTTGTTCAAGGCTTATTTAGTGGTGAGTTTGGCTTTGGTGGTGAAGAGAGTGCAGGTGCATCTTTCTTACGCTTTAATGGTAAACCTTGGTCAACTGATAAAGACGGTATCATTTTATGTCTGTTGGCTGCTGAAATGAAAGCAGTAACAGGTAAAGATCCGCAAGAGCATTACAACGAATTAGCACAACGTTTTGGTTCACCAAGCTATAACCGTATTCAAGCATCAGCAACCCATGAACAAAAAGCGTTGTTATCACGTTTATCACCTGAAATGGTGACTGCAAGCACCTTAGCAGGTGATCCAATTACTGCACGTTTAACACATGCATCAGGTAATGGTGCATCTATTGGTGGCTTAAAAGTAATGACCGATTACGGTTGGTTTGCGGCTCGTCCTTCTGGCACTGAAGAAGCCTATAAAATTTACTGTGAAAGCTTCCGTGGCCCTGAGCATCGTGAATTAATTGAAAAAGAAGCCATTGAAATAGTAAATAATGTTTTTGCTAACAAATAAGTTAGTACAATAAACTATTTATATAGAATAACACTCTACCTAAAGGTAGAGTGTATTTTTTTAATTATTGAATATTTTTAGATCACAGCATTGATATCCATCATTGAGGTTGATTTAGAATTAAAAATAGAGTGGATAATCAATACAATGCAAAATAATTTTGTTTTACGAAGTGTACGTTACATGCTGGATCTAAGTGATGCACATGTTGTTGAAATCATGAAACTGGCTGATTTCACAGTCACAAAAGAGTTAGTAAATAGTTGGCTGAAAAAAGACGATGAGCCTGAATTTGTTGAGTGTGACGATAATGCGATGGGGCATTTTTTAAATGGTCTAATTTTTTATCGTCGTGGCAAAGATGAGAATTTTCCAGCACCTGAAGTTGAAAAACGTATAACCAATAATATTATCTTAAAAAAACTGCGTGTCGCTTTTGAGTTAAAAGATGTTGATATTTTAAAGATTTATGAGCTTGCAGACTTCCGTGTTTCTAAGCCAGAACTCAGTGCAGTATTCCGTAAGCCTGGACATAAAAACTATCGTAACTGTGGCGATCAACTCGTGAGATATTTCCTTAAAGGGTTAACCGAAACCCTACGCGGTAAAGGCAAAACGGTTAAGAAATAAAGTTTAGGGTATTTTAAGATATAAAATTCTCTATTTATTAAATAATACCCCAAAATTGGTTTTCGATTTTGGGGTATTTTTTTATGGTATTAACTGGCGAAAGAATGAATTTACTGCTAATGTTGTATTACTAAGTAATACAATGTAGGAAGGATTTATGGCTCGAGTAACTAGTGTGACTTTGGGTGAACACTTTAATGGCTTTGTTGGTGAAATGATCAACTCAGGACGTTATGGAAATACCTCTGAAGTAATAAGAGACGCTTTACGTATGATGGAAATTAGAGAAGAACGGATCCAAATAGTTCGTAAAATGGTGCTAGATGGTGTGAATTCACCAGAAAGTAAAAATAACATGGATGATATTTTTGCAAGAGCTGAAAAGGATTTAAATGTATAAACTTTCTGAGTTAGCAGAAGAAGATATTTATCAAATTGCGCGTTATACCATACAACAATTTGGTGTAATTCAGGCAAAGAAATATCATGATGACTTGAAACGGACATTTGAGCTACTTGCTAGAGCACCCTGGATTGGGCGAGAGTGTAGTTGGGTGTGTAATGGTATGAGACGATTGGAGTTTAAAAAACACTCAATCTATTATCTACCAAAGAATAATACCTTATTTATTGCTCGCCTTATTCACCATTCAATGGATGTTGATTCTCTTGATTTTCCTGAATAAATATTTAATTATTCACTGTTGAATATATTGTTCATCATAATACTATTTAGCAGTGGATCTGTATTTTTAGCAGTAAACCTCATTCTCGAATATCTCATATCTCCTCACCGGTTTGATTTTTTTCCTTTCTGATAATATATGGCTGAAATTATTTATTATGAACTTAATTAAGTAAAAATACTGATCTTACTTTGTTAATAACTATGTCATTTTTGTTTCTTTTTTGTTTTCATTATGAAATTTAATTACATATCAAGCAAAATAAAGGTGATTTTTCGCACGAATTAAGTGGTCTGATCAGTAGTAAAATTTCATCAAATGAGGTAAAATTTCAGTCATCAAATTAATCTCTATACAGGAGAGCACTATGCCAGCTTATAACGAATATACAAAAAAACATGTTTTAGCCCGTCGTACTGGTGCTGTTGCGCTAGGTGTTGTGGCATTTCCTGTTATGATTTTTCATCCTAAACGCGCACAATTTTATAGCTATATACACCGTGTATGGTCTAAAACAAGTGATAAACCCGTTTGGTTGGCAAAATCAGAAGTGGCACTAAATAGTCACAAATAACAGAATATTAAGATAACGCCTGCAAAAGTAGGCGTTATTCTTATCCCTCTTTAAGCACTTTTTTGGTGCTACCTTCTTGTTTTTCCTTATCTGTAAATAACCTTCAATTTTTACGTTACAATAAACAGTAATGAGTCATTTAAACGAAGGCGATTCATCTATTGCTATTTATCTTATTGTTAGATAAATAGTGGCATTCGTGATAACAGGGAAATAAATGAAATGAAGAATACTGATCTGGAATTAGTGATTAATGAGAAGTTAAGCATTGAAAACTTTCAAGATTATGCACCTAATGGACTTCAAGTCGAAGGACGCCCTCATATTCAAAAAATAGTAACGGGTGTAACGGCAAGCCAAGCATTACTTGATGAAGCTGTACGATTAAACGCGGATGCAATTTTAGTACACCACGGTTACTTTTGGAAAAATGAGCCTGTTGTTATTCGCTCAATGAAGCGTAATCGCTTAAAGACATTACTTTGTAATGACATTAATCTTTTTGGTTATCACTTGCCGTTAGATGCTCACCCAATCTTAGGTAACAACGCTCAGTTAGCGTTAAAAATGGGCGTTAAAGTTGAAGGTGAAATATTACCTTTAGTGCCTAAAGGTGTGTTTGATTTACCTTTAACACCTCTTGAATTAAAAGCACGTTTAGAAAAAGCATTACAACGCAATGTATTGCATTGTGGTGATAATGCACCTGAAACTATTCGTAATATTGCTTGGTGTACAGGCGGCGGACAGGGCTTTATTCAAGATGCAGCAGAGCAGGGGGTGGATGCTTTTGTGACTGGTGAAGTTTCGGAACAAACTATTCATATTGCAAGAGAAATGGGCGTTCATTTTTTTGCAGCAGGACATCATGCGACAGAGCGTTATGGTATTAAAGCATTAGGTGAATGGCTTGCTCAAACACATCACTTCGATGTGACATTTGTCGATATTGATAATCCAGCATAAGCCTATTTATTCTTATCCTATAAGCTATCTCTCTAATTAAAGAGAGATAGCTTTTTGCTTATTACTACTTATTACTCATTAAGCTGAATGGGTAATGGGCTTTGTAATTGTTGCAGATTATCGCATAGCCAAATTAACTGTAATAAAGCTTGTGGATCTCGTGTCGTTAATGTCAGATAACGAGCTAATTGGTTGGCAATTAATGTCATTCCTAAATCGTCAGCAGTATGCTTGCTTATCTCTAACTGCTCTTTTTGCATTTCAGAAAGCAATTCTCTCCCAGTACATGCTTGGGCTTCTAATACTGACAAAATAGGGCGACAGAATTTTTGTGCCAAGGTCGGCTCGCTGTGATGCATCGCCGTTTGTTGTTTACGTTTAGCCATATATTCTTGAATACGGCTAATAAACTCAGACTGTTTTTTCTTACGCGGAAATTGGTCAAAATCGAGATAAAACAGTTCAATACCTTTTGTCGTTTTAAGCCAAATGGTCGTTGGCAATAAATCCATATTTAAATCACGTCGAACAGGCTGTACCGTGACTGCAACTATCTCTAATTCTCGTTTAGTGAGATAACGTAATTCTTCCAGATTATTTTGCATCGTTCCTTCCCAATAAAGACGTAAGAAGGCTGAATTGTCATGATTATCTGAAACATCCCAAATAACGCACTGTTCTATTTCATACCAAATTAATGGCTTATAGCTTTTGATATGTAAGACGAGAGGCGAAAGAAATCCTTCAGGTTGATTAGCAAAATAGTCCGGCAACGCTTGCCAATTGTTGAACCCTAATTCAGTTTGTAGATTTTGGTAATCCGTAATATCAAGAAAATCAGTTTGGCTTTGAGCAAAACTTTCGCCAATAGTCGCCAGTTTTCCTTCATCAGAAATACGAGGCTCTTGTAATAAAAAAGGGCGGCGCATTAACTTATCGGATGTTTGTTTCCATAACGATAAACTATTCCAAACACTATAACGGTTAAACAGAGTATCAAGTTGATTAGGGCGTGCTTGTGTCGCTTGTAAGAGCTGCTTCTCTTCTCTATCCCAAAAGGTAAAGGTTGCTCCTAATGCACCACTTTGTGCTGTCCACCAGTTTGCACCAATTGGAATCAGCGAGAGACTCGTTTTTTTATCGTCATATTGACGACGAAGTTGTCCTCGTAATACTTTTAACTGTTCAGGTGTCGCATTGGATAATTGGAATAGATAGGCTGAAATATGAGCCAATAAGCGCAAGACATTGCTTTCATCCATAGTGAAATGTCTTTCTGCCAATAGTTTGACTTGGGTGCTTAATGTTCGCAAATAAGACGCTAAACGAGGTAAACCCTCTGCTCGAGCCGACATATTCAATAAGTGCAACTGTGTGGCACTGCTTAAGCTGATATGTGATAACCCTTGGCGTAAGAGATCATAAATAAACTGTTCAATGGTTGTTATTAACGCTGACTCTTCATCATTAAGAGGGCGTTTTGAAGATTGCACAATGATTAAATCTTCAGGCCAAACCCAAGGTTGAGCATGTTGTTCAAATATTTTAGCCACAATAGCAAGGTGGAATGCTTTTTTCTGTGAGTCAGAAAAAGGCGATAACATGCCATCGTAACCACTACCTTGTAAGAAAATAACAGGCTCATCAACATCAGGGAGTTGAATTTTTAACTGTGTCCCTGTGTCTTCTAAATTTAATGTTGTTGTTTCCCACTGCTCAACTAATTTAATGGCCGCACGACAGGCGGGTTTTCCTGCTTTTTTGATTAATACTTCCGGCTCAAGAGCAAATAGCGTGGGTAACAGAGGGGCGATTTCAACCTGTTCAGTAATGGCTTCTGATGATGCTTCACCACTCTTATCGTCATTTGAATTATCAGCACTATTATTGGCTTGTAACCATAAAACGGCAGCTAAAATATGTTTACAACAACCTGATGCCGAACAATCACAACTGGCTTGTTGGATCCCCGCTTCATGTAAAACAACATTTTGTCCATCACTACTAAACTGCCCTGTATTGGCATCAGTGAGTGAAACTTTTTCGTTATCAACATCTTTTTTTGCGCGTCTTAATAATCCTGCATTAGCAAATACAGTGAGCGCATCTTCATCGTAATGAAAGTAAACAGTTTGCCAACTCATTGCATTACCTCTGCCAACCATTGTGCGAAATGTTCAGGTGTTAACGCTGCAACTTGCATGCCTCTGTCTGCAAGTTTCTGAGCAATTGCAGAGTCATAAACAGGTTGAGCCTCATCATCAAGTGCCGCAAGCCCTAATAATTTAACTTGTTGGCTATTAAGGCGTTGTGTGCAATCTAATAAGCGGTTTAATGATCCACCTTCTTCAAAGTCACTGATAAGTGAAATAACCGTACGTTTAGGATTTTTGACTAAGCTTTCGCAATATTGCATTGCACCTGCAATATCAGTACCGCCTCCCAATTGTACAGTCATTAAAACTTCAACGGGATCGTCTGCTAAATGTGATAAATCGACAACTTGGGTATCAAAAACTACTAAAGAGACATTAACAGCAGGTAATGAAGCTAAAATACTGGCGCAAACAGCGGCATACATAATTGAGCTAGACATTGACGCACTTTGGTCAACACAAAGAATAACATCCCATGGAAAGTGCTGTTGCATCCGTGAGTTAAAATAAGGTGTTTCAATGACTAAACGGCGATTTTGAGTATCGTAATGTTTTAAATTCGCCGCGATAGTTGCGCGCCAATCAAAGTTGCGACTATTTGGTACTAAAGAGCGTCTAAAACGGTTACGGCGACCTGTTAATGATTGGCGAAAGTTATTGCGAATTTGACGTAAAATATCATCAACCACTTTACGAATAATGGTTTTAACCGCATCTCGTGTTTCTTCACTCATGCGTCCACGTAAACTTAATAATGTTTTAGCTAATGCTTTTGTTGGCTCCATCGCTTTTAACGTATTGGGATCTTTAAGAAAGCTACTAATTTGATAGCGTTCAATCGCCTGTGATTGCATGCGTTCAAATGTGCTATTAGGGAATAGCTTACGTGCTTGATTAAGCCAGTTCACCGCGGTGAGTTGAGAAGCATCGAGTGATCCATGACGTCCTCGCTCTTGGCGTAATCCTCGGCGTTGATATTCACGGCGATAGAGAAAATCGAGCGTGCGCTCCACTTTTAAATCATCAGTATTAAAAGTGGCTTGTCCAAGAGCATCATCAGCATATTGACCTAAAATCAGGCGCCAGCGTTTTGCTTGTTTTATTTTATCTTCAGGCATATCGTCATTATGCTGACTCATGAGTCGTATCTCCTTTCTCTATTTTCTTAGCATCAAACCAAGAAAGCATGCCTTGTTCCATTATTCGCTGTTGTAATTTTTGATTGAGCTTGGTGGCTTCAATCATCTGTTTGGCGCTAAAGTCTGACTGCCACAAAGATAACGCTTGCGTATCTAAACCAATATCGTTGGCAATATATTGTGCAAGCTCTGCATTTTGTTTGGGATTAAGTTGGCTAAAGGCAAAACGCAGATCAGGTAAGATCTGAATAAATCGTTCTTCATCCCATTGCTGTAACAAAGTATTTAAGTGATCGACTAATAACGGTAAGCGAATAACTAGCTCTGGTGCAGTTCGCATCATCCCGACAAAATAACCAATGGCATGTTCGGGAGAACTACCTGTGCTAAAGGTCGTATTTAGCGCGGTGACCAACGTATTTTCGTCAATATATGAACCTAAATAACGTAATGCATCTACCGCACCTTTTAATAAAGGCACGGTATCTAATTGACCATCAAGACGATTGAGTTGCTGATAGAAATCACTTTTATAATCATGCTGATTATTGAGTGATGGCATAAATTCAATCAATTCACGCAAAGAGAGCAGAGCTTGTAAATTGCTTTCTTGTTGTTGCTCATCACCTTGAGCCAGTTGTTCTAAACAAAAGAAAGCTTGAGGAATAACTTGATGTAGGCGATTTTCAAGTGAAAGCTCATCCGTAATATCAAGATATTGGCGACCTCGCCATAAATGGATCAGTTTATGTCCACATTGAGTGAGTGACTCAAGACGAAAATCTTGCTGAATATAGCTATCTAACAGTTTAAAGAGTGATGGTATGCGCTGGTGAAGCCCAATTAATGCTGCTTGGATTAATAACGTGACTGCACTTTGGCTTGAACGGCTTTGCCCTTGTTCTTCAAGCTGTTTTTCCATTGATAACAGCTTACTTAGGGCGATGGCTTCAAGTTGAGAGCCTTTCTCTGATAATGAAATCAGCTCGCCTTCCACATTGGGTGTCCAAGCGTATTGCCACTCTTCAAATAGCAGATCTAATTGATGACCAGAAAGAAAATCAGGGCCATTTACACGGTGTGCAAAATGGATCTCTAAGAAAGCCAATAAATGTAAAAAGCGACTTCTTAAGCGATGTTGCGGGTTACGGTAAACATCACATTTAGTGGTTTTTGCTAATGTATCATCCAGTTTGAAACGAAAAGCTTTAGCTCGTTCATAGGTTTCATTAACTAAAGGAGGCGTTGCTGTACCTAATGGAATTTTACCTAAGAGATAGCCTGAAAAGCAGGTTTTAATTTCAGTCCATAACTCGCTTTGGCTATCATCTAAACTGCCCTTAATAAAGGCACTTTGTAAACCATCGAGTAAATCATAGCGACCTGTACCTGCATGATCTCTTAGTAAAGCGAGGCGTAAACTCTGCTCTGCTGCGAGTTTTACCGCTAAATAGCTAGGTGGATTATCAAATTGTTTTTCTCTGATCGCCTGAGCTACTGAGCTTAGAAAAGCAATCCCCATTTTATTGCGATAAACTTGAGTTGGTTGTTTTGCCGCATCATTATTCTCTGATTTATCATGATGTTGTTGCATTAAACTTTGCCAGGCTTGTTGATAAAATGCGGGAGAAGGCATGCCTGAAGCATAACCATTAAGTACATCTAATCTGTCAAAACTGTAGCGAATAAGCCAAGCTTGTTCATTTTCACCCATTTTTTGCATTTTAGTGAATTGCTTTTGTTCTGTGCTAGAAATGGCGAAAGATTGAGATTGTGAATGTGCTAGACCTTCAATTAATGCAAGAGTATGGAATCCCCCAGTGACGATTAAAATTTTGGCATTGGGCTCTTGTTGTTTGATGGCTTGAATATGAGTGAGCATATGTGCTTCACGTTGTGAAGAGCCTTCAGATTCAAGCACTTCAGGTTCATAATCAAGTCGTGCTAGTGCGCACCAAATAAAGGTGTCATTAAACAGTGTTTGCCAATCTGCTAAGGCTTCAATATTGCGTAATTCAAAAAGATGCTCCCAAACATCATCATGATCACGACAGTGGCATTTTTTGGCTAATTGCGCGATAAACTGGCTATGTGCTAAATAACGTTCTTTTTGTAAGCTACGACTCTGTGAATCACTATATTCTTTGTTATTAACTTGTGCAGCCCAAGGTAAATCGATAAAACGTGTTTTGGCATTGATGCGCAAACCACCCCGCAAAGCTTGCCATTCAGGCGAATATTCACAAAATGGGAAATAGGCAGAGTGTAGTGATTTCTCACGATCTTCTTGGTTTCCATCATTATGCAAATACTCTGCTTGTCCCATAATCGCAACAGGAGGCAGGGTATCTTTATCTGTTAGGCTAGGAATAAGCGAATTAAAAGTATCTGGACCTTCAATTAAAATATAATCAGGTTTTACAGAATCAATTAATGATAAAACTGCATAAGCACAAGCAGGGCTATGGTGGCGTACAGGGGCAAAATAGAGATGTTGTTGCTGTAACGACGTCCATTTCAGTCGTGCTTGGTCAATTCTTTCTGGTAAAGGTATTGAAGGTAGCGTCACCGTGTCGATCCCTTTTCTGGGTGAAAAGGCAGAGTGAGTTAACTCTGCCTTTAATAGATAAATAACGTATTTTAATGCGTAGCCACGAGTCTTAGCGTTTTATTGCCAAAACTCTTTTGATGCATCAAAGAAAGCTTTCCACTCTTTACTGTTTCTTGCTCTCTCTCTGGCTACGTTGTCCATGTAATAACGAATACGTTTGATATCATCAGCATTGTCTTTTAATACAACACCAATTAGTTGGCGGGCAATTGCACCTGCATTCATTACACCATCACCTAAATAATGTGCTTCTAAAGCACAAGCATAAGCAATGTTCACGGCTTCTGCGGTTGACATAACTGCATCAGGTGTTTTGATATTGCCACCATCTTTCGTATTACCTGAACGCAACTCTTGGAATGTTGTGACCAGTAATTCCACAACATCTGCGGGTACAGTGACTTCATTTGCTAAAGAGCCTAATTCATTTTCAAGCTGTGATTGGATTAAGCTAATTTCAAATGCAGGATCACGAATAGGTTTCACGGTTTCAAAGTTAAAACGGCGCTTTAATGCAGCCGACATTTCATGAACACCGCGATCACGTAAGTTTGCTGTACCAATAAGGTTAAATCCCGGTTTTGCACTAATACGTGCACCATCACCCATTTCAGGGATCATCAATTGTTTCTCTGACATCAAGGAAACCAGCACATCCTGAATTTCAGGCGGGCAACGGGTTATCTCTTCAAAGCGAACAATTTTACCTTGCAACATACCTTGATAAAGTGGTGATCCCACTAAAGCGCGTTCTGTTGGGCCTTCTGCTAATAGCAATGCATAGTTCCAAGAATACTTAATATGATCTTCTGTTGTGCCGGCAGTGCCTTGGATAGTTAATCCTGAATCACCACTGATGGCAGCAGCAAAAAGCTCTGAGAGCATTGATTTTGCTGTACCAGGTTCACCAACCAGCATTAAACCTTGTTTACCCAATAATGTGACAATTGCACGATCAACCAATGCATCATCGCCGAAAAACTTAGGTGTGATGCCTAATGCATCATCACCTAAAATAAATTGGCGTACAGCACGAGGAGAGCGAAGCCATCCTTGTGGTTTAGGATTATTAGCATCAGCTTTTGTTAAACGCTCTAACTCTTGGGCAAATCGAACCTCAGCGCTTTCCCTAATTGCTTGTTGATCTGCGGGTGCTTTTTTAGCCATATTTTTTCCTAATTATCCCTATTCTTTACCAAGGTGTTTTCTTTTCCCATTCAGGATCAAATCCTGCACAAGCTTCAGCGACTTTTAGATAATCAGCATAGCTTTCTGCTAATAGAATGGGTGGTACATCTTTTAGCTCAACATTATTACGATCCCAGTAATCTTGCTGATTTTTTTC
The DNA here is from genome assembly GCF_016238545.1 of Proteus sp. PR00208. Classification (NCBI taxonomy): domain Bacteria; kingdom Pseudomonadati; phylum Pseudomonadota; class Gammaproteobacteria; order Enterobacterales; family Morganellaceae; genus Proteus; species Proteus sp. PR00208. The sequence goes on from NZ_JAEHQE010000013.1 coordinate 91,026, forward strand.
AAAGCTCAAATCAAATAAGACCGCTGGAATGTTTTCTTCTGGAACATAGCTACCACTGAAACCGATATTTACATAGTAGTTTAAACTAGAGAAGAATTTGTAATAGTGAGAGAACGAACCACCATCTTCAGCTGGTCCACGTTGATAGCCCATTTTGGTTAAAATGCCACGTAGTGTGAAGGTATCAGTGATCCAACCTTTTCTATCTTCAATCTCAGTCAGTTTTAGATCTAACTCAGGGATTTTATGTTCCATTTGTGAGAACAAGAATTTCACTTTGTAATCTTTGAAATGAGCCATCCATGCCTTACGTTCATCTTCATTAACCAATGCTGCGTGAGCAAGCTGGATCAACGAATCGTTTTGTAAAGTCACTTCATCATCTTCTAGATCAAGCAATGCACCGTCATCAGAAGGACGGAATGTATTGATAACCTTGCCATCTTTCACTTCTTGCCAAACCAGTTGTTCAATCAGTTTATGCATGATTGGGTGAGCTAAGATATATTCTTGCCAATCTGCGCTTAACCACTGACGTTGAGCACACATGGCTTCATATAAACGCACACTTTGTAGCTCAATAACTTGTTTAAGTTCTTTTTTACTTGAAGTGAAGAGTTTTTTCGCTTCTTTGATAAGCTCTGCATCGTCATTTTTACGCGCAGCAGGTAAGGCTTTAACTTCTTTACCTTCAGGATTAAACAAGACCAGTTTTTGTTTTGCATCCATCTTCGCGGTAAAGATACGCTCACCATATTCCAGTACTAATGTACCAGTATCATCAAAGCCAGCGGTTGGAATGGTTCTATCTGCTAATTCATCTGCACTCCAGCCATTACGCTCAGCAATTTGCGTGACTAAATTACGGGCTTTTTCTTGTACAGACGCGGTGCGATAGCGACGTGATAATGAAAGAAGAAGCTGAATGATAATAGGATCATTGCTTGATGCTACCGCATCAATCATGGCTTCAATTTGTGCACGGCGCTGATAGTGATCACGCATATAGTTACGTAATACAGATACTGCAACATGGCCTTCAATACCACAAATCAGGGCAAGCATACCTTTATCACTAATGGCAGAGCCTAAATAACGACGTAGCACCTCGTTTTTAATCTCTTCAATCACTTGCTCTAAAGTATAGGTTTCATATTTAGCATAATATTCAGGATAACGTTTAGCCCAATCTTTGTATTGCGTTAAGCGAGAAGGGGCATTTTTTCGCGCTTCTAACATCGCTTCTTCAAGTGTTGGTCCTTTAATATCCTGAGCCACGAAGGTATGCAGAATAAAGCTTGAAAGTTTATGTTGGCTATCGGTAGAAAGCAGTCCGATATAACGTTGTAATAACGCGTTTCCTCCTGGCATTTTTAGTTTTACTGCCAGAATAATCCACCAACGAATAATCGCTGGATCAACTGCTTTTTTGTTTTCCCACGTTAATGCAGGAATAGCATCAAAGTTAAACCAAGCAAGGCTTGCAGGTGCTTTGGCTTTAAGACCTTTTTCAGCTTCAGCTAATAGCGTTTTTGGTGATAAATAACTTGAGATATCTTCACCAAGTTCCTCTAACGCTGTTAATAAAGAGGCTCGTACTACTTCGCGTTTCTCTTTTTTCAATAAGGCATTCAATGCAGGTAATGATTCTGGATTTTTTAAACGTGCCAACCACTCAATAGCGGTAACGCGAATTTCTTGTTTCGCAGAAGATAAACCTTCTTGAGCACTTGTATGAATATTTGGTAGTGTCTCAAGTAAATTCTGCGCTGAAACGCGGTGCATTTTATTTTCACCCAATGCCAGCTCCATAATTCGAGGCACGAATTGTGCTGGAATGGTAGGGAAACGACCTAATACTTTAATGCCTTGTGAAATTTCAAACTGGCGATAGCGACGCTCGCTTTGACTTGGCATTAAATTCAGCGCTTCAGCGATATAATCTGGATGTTGAGAGAAGAAAGGCCAAATTTGCTCTGGTCTACGGAAGCGTTTTAAACCATCTTCATAAGATTCTAAACATAATGCAGCAGTCAGGCGGGTTGCATTTTTAAAGTTGCAACGTTGCAGCACATCTTCAAGATGGCGTAATTCAATATCACTAAACAAGCGTTCAGGAATTTCGCCATTAAAATAATGAGAGGAGAAGTGATCGGCATGTTGGCGATTATTCACTATCACACGTACAGCATGAAATAGAGTATATTCAGGTAAATTTAAAACACGATTTTTATGTTTAATGATTTGAATTTCATTTGATTGAATAGAGCCTTGTCCACTGTTCAGTTTATCTACTATTGCACGACACTGTTTTTCATCAATTTTAGATAAATCTTTTAAATGGCGTTGTGCCCAATTATAAGTGTGTTTAGCCGTTTTATTTTCTTCAATTTCACGTTCAGCATTTTCTTTGGCTTTGACTAAGATCTCATTGAAGTTATTGACCATCATATCGCGAACGCTATCAGGTAATGGCGTGTCTTCTAATGGCGTAAAATCAGGAGTCTCAATGGCCTCTACGGTATTGGCATCTTCTGCAACATTAAAACGTAGTAGGGCGCTTTCAATACTTTTCATTACCGATTTTGAGGTTTCATGTTTTAACGCTTCTTCTAGTACATCACGGTTTTCACCTTGGCGTGCAAATAAATCTGCTGCTTGAGTACGTTGTTTTGGCGTACCATTCATTAAAACATGGGTAAGATTTTGTTTAACAATTTCAGGCGGTAAGGTGACTAAAATTGGCTCTGCGGCTTTTTTAACGGTTTTTAAACTGCTGGTGGCAAGTAAAACGATAATATCGGCAAAGGTGTCACGTAATACGGTATTCTTATTTAAGTAATTAATCAGTTCTACTAAGCCGTTAGCTGAAAGTTTTTCAATTAATTCTTTTCGGATAAATTCTTGATGCGTCATTAAATAATCAGAGAGATCATCTAATTCATAAATACGTTTAAGATTAGTGGCATAGTATTCAGAAATGTCTTTTCTATCAAACACAGCAAATAAGGCATTTTCACCTGCAATATTCGCTTCTTGTTCGACCATATTGGCAATAAATGCCATATTCCAATGTTTACGGTGTTCTAAGTTTAGATTACGCGCATTTTCATAGGTGTTATAAAATACGTCAATAAGCAGATAAAGCACCCAAGATGGCACTTCTTTGGTTGTTATTTTGATATTGATATCTTGGCAAGCCGCAGCCAGCACTTTTCCGTAACGAGCCACTTGTTCTGCTGAAAAGCCATCACCGACTTTAGAATAGAGTTTGTGTCGAGCATTTAGCCCTTGCGTGATAATTTTACTGTATTTTCCTGTATTTACGCCATGTGCATACCACCACTCTAACGTACCGGGTTTATCAAAGTAAACGGCCGCTTTTGAAGCATCCAGCTTATTTAATTCAAAAAGCACTTCAGGGTTTTCACCTGTAAGGACATAATTTAATGCACGTTTAGGTAATCCTTCATCGAATACAGCAAGTAATACGAGGGATTCTTGGAGGTGTTTTTCAGTAATTGCGACGTCTTTTTTCCCAAAAATTGGAAAAATGTCTAAGATTTTTTTTATCACGCCAGTTCCTTAAGCTATGTATGGATAAACAGTTTTTTTTACCATGAAATAGCAATGCGAACAATTTGATTATCACTATCATAAATAAAGATAAGAGGTGTTATTGGTTAAATTAATAGAGATAAACGCTAAAAAATTTAACTGAACTTTATTAATATTCAATTTAGCTTTATATAAATAGGTATATTAGGAAAAAGTGCTGAAAATGAAGAAATGAGAATAAAGGTGTTTTTTGTTGAATTTAAAAAGATTAAGAATTGTCTGTTTAGCAAAATAAGCGTTAACCCTTAGCTAAATTGATTAAAAATTAACAGTAAAAAACGAAACTTAATATTGCTAGAAAAAATCCCGTACCTTTTATTCAGTGCGGGATCAATTTATTATTTTGTCGTTTGACGAGAAAAAGAGAGTAACAATGAACCTAGACTACAAATCAGTAAAGTGATTGCTAAACTTTGACCCCATCCCGCAAGAGCAAGCCCGCCACCAATTAATAGATAGTAGAATAAACCTAATAATGCCCCCGCAGTGCCTAAACGATCTTTATATTGTGCTAATGCTGTGGCTAAAATATTTGGAATAGCAATGCCATAAGCCACAACACTGGCCATCATCGGAATGACAAAGCTAATGTGGTTACGTAATAAATAAACACCGACTGCACTTATCAATGCAATAAAACTCGCGAGTAATACTAATTTCTCACACTGCCAATGCTGGTTTAATAAGGCTTTATTAATATAAGAACCTATGCCCACACCTATTGCTAACACAATACCACTATAGCCAAAAGTACTTGCGCTATAACCTTGATTATCAAACATAAAAGGAGCCAATTGATAATAAGCAAATAGGCTGATATTAAAAAAGGCAATTAATAATACTGTTTTAGCAATTTGCTTATCCTTAAGCATGTTTATTGCAGTTTCTCCTAACGGTGCTGTTTTTACTGTTTTAGGGCGACTTTCAGGTAAAGCAAAAGTACTCCATAACAGTAAAATCATAGCGAGGAGGGCAAGGCCACTAAATACACCTTGGTAACCAGCATAACTCACTAATAATGAACCACTTAGCATCCCAATTGCTGGGCTTAGAGCGATAGCTGCCCCCATAACAGAGAAAACTTTAGCCAGTTCATCACCACTGTACACATCACGCATAATGGTTTGTGTGCCGACTGAGCCTACCGCAGCACCAAAAGCAGAGAGCATGCGCAGCCCAAGTAATACAGAAAAGTCATTGGTCATAAAAACGCCAAGGCAAGCAATAGCATAAATAAACAACCCAGCTAACATTGTCGGACGACGACCAATGACATCACATAATCGACCCCATATAATGACGCCCAATGCAAACGCAAAGAAATAGAGCGAAAGTGTTTGTCCAGCCTCGTTTGCACTGACATAAAAGCCGTTTGCAATATCAGTAAGTGCTGGGCTATAAATGGTTTCTGCAATTTGTGGAAACATCATTAACGCAATTGCTAACCATAAAGAGAGTTTTTTGTTCATCTTTTTTATCCTACATCCTTAAATCTTGATGAACAGAATACAGAGATAATGAATGTCTCGTTATATATATAAAGACATATTATATTTCAAATAGGACAAGTGATGGCTTGGCTTAATCAATACGACCACTTTGTGCCAGAAGAGCATCTTGCATCAGTCGTTGGTATTGCAGCAGAAATGGGAAAGCACGATTCAGGATTTCATTCTCATGATAGAGGGCAGTTATTATTTACGCAGTCAGGATGTATGCGAATTACTTTGGCCTCCCGCGTTTCTGTATTACCTCCCATGAGGATTGCGTGGATCCCCCCAAGAGTTGAGCATCGAGTCGAAATGTATGCCTCTGTTGGATATCGTTCAGTTTATATTAGTGAAGAATTTCATGATAATTTTCCAATTGAGAGTGAAATATTAACAATTTCACCTCTTTTACGAGAAATATTAGAGCGAATTTCCATTGCTGATTTTGATACTCAATGGGAAGAAGGGCGCTACGCTAATTTATTGGCAGTTTTCTTTGATGAAATCACTCAGGCACCGCGACAACCCAATCATTTATTTATGCCTAAAGATAGACGGCTAAGTCGTTTATCCTTTGATGATTTACCGCCAGCATTACAAGAAATGGCAAAGTTCGTAGGGGCGAGTGAAAAAACGATCACACGCTTATTTTACAAAGAAACAGGGCTGAGCTATCAACAATGGCGCCAACAATGGCGGTTAATGAAAGCCATTGAGTTGTTAGCTACCCATCATCGCTATATTGATATTAGCCAGATATTAGGATTTGCCAGTGATAGTGCCTTTATTACCTTTTTTAAAAAAATGACAGGGCAAACTCCGCAAGAATATTTAAAAAGCTGATTAGATTTTGTTGATAATTTTAAAACATAAAGCCCCGATTTAAACGGGGCTTAGCAAGATAAATAATTAATAAAACTCAATTATTTCTTTTTAATTTCACTTTTGAAATCGCGCTCATCATAACCAGTATAAAGCTGACGAGGACGCGCAATTTTCAGACCATCTTCGTGCATTTCATTCCAGTGAGCAATCCAACCAATTGTACGTGCAATAGCAAAAATAACCGTAAACATATTGGATGGGATACCTAACGCTTTAAGGATAATACCAGAGTAGAAGTCAACGTTAGGGTACAGTTTTTTCTCAATAAAATACGGGTCGTTTAGGGCAATACGTTCTAATTCCATTGCCACTTCAAGTAAGCTGTCATTGAGGTTTAATTCTTTTAACACTTCATGACAGGTTTCACGCATTACTGTTGCACGAGGATCGTAGTTTTTGTAAACACGGTGACCAAAGCCCATTAAACGGAAGGAGTCATTTTTATCTTTTGCACGTTTAATAAATTCAGGAATGTGTTCAACCGTTTTGATCTCTTCCAGCATACGCAGACAAGCTTCGTTAGCACCACCGTGAGCTGGCCCCCAAAGTGACGCGATCCCTGCTGCGATACAGGCAAATGGGTTTGCACCAGAAGAGCCCGCAGTACGTACAGTCGAGGTTGATGCATTTTGCTCGTGATCTGCGTGAAGGATGAAAATTCTATCCATTGCACGTTCAAGTACTGGATTAACAACATACTCTTCGCATGGTGTTGCAAACATCATATGCAAGAAGTTACCTGCATAGGAGAGGTCATTTTTTGGATAAACAAAAGGTTGGCCAATCGAGTATTTGTAACACATCGCTGCCACTGTTGGCATTTTTGATAGTAGGCGATAAGCCGTGATATCACGGTGAACTGGATTACTGACATCCAATGCATCGTGATAGAACGCAGCTAAAGCCCCTGTAACACCACACAGTACGGCCATTGGGTGTGAGTCACGACGGAACCCATTGAACAGTCGGGTGATTTGTTCATGGATCATGGTGTGACGAGTTACTGTGGTTTTAAATTTATCGTATTGCTCCTGTGTCGGTGCTTCACCGTACAGCAGGATATAACAGACTTCCAAGTATGTTGATTCAGTCGCTAATTGCCCGATAGGGAAACCACGGTGAAGTAAGATACCGTTATCACCATCAATAAAAGTGATTTTTGACTCACAAGAGGCGGTTGAGGTAAAGCCGGGATCATAGGTGTAATAACCTTTGGAGCCGAGAGTACGAATATCAATAACTTTGGAACCGAGTGTAGGGGATAGAACGTCCAAGTCTACAGATGTTTCAGCAATCGTTAGCTTAGCTTTGTTATCAGCCATTTATAATCTCCTTAGCGCTTATATGTCTCCTAACAATATCGAGGGTATCTTCATAAAGATGCACTTCGATAGTGAAACTATAGTTGATGTAAGGTACCCAGCCGAGTTTTATTTAGTGCCCGTAATGTCTAGGTCTATAGTGTGTCACTTATGTTAAGGAGCTTTTGATGTTATGTTTTTTAGGTGCTTTTTTATGCAATGCACTTAGAATTAGTACTGCTATCACTTTTACATAAGTTTGAGGTTTCTGGAAGCGTGTTTGCGCACAAAAAAAACATAAACATTAAAATAATGCAGTGAATGTAATAAAAATGTTGTGTATGTGTCAAAAATGATAATCATTTTTGCATCGGATGTATTAAATAGTGATCCCTCTCACTGTTCGAGGCAAATGTCGGGCACACAAGTTGTGTGGTAATTGTAATAATTTTGTGAAGCACTTATACTGCGCGCAGGTCTCCGGAACCGTTGTTGTATGGAGAACCAGCGTAACGAATCCACACTTTTTGTAAAATAGACGGATTTAACATTTTACTTAAAATGTGCCTTTGTACCCCATTCGCTGTTTGATTTCCATCCAGGTCCGGAGGAAGGAAAAATTATAAAAGCTGTGTGGGCATAAATTGTGAAAAAACAAAGACCTGTCAATCTGGATTTACAGACGATACAGTTTCCACTCCCTGCTATCGCATCGATCTTACATCGTGTCTCTGGGGTTATCATGTTAGTCGCAGTTGGCATCTTACTGTGGTTACTTGGCACCTCTCTCTCCTCTCCTGAAGGTTTTCAGCAAGCTGCTGAAATTATGACTGGCTTCTTCGCGAAATTTATTTTGTGGGGCATCCTAACGGCATTGGCATATCACATTTGTGGTGGTATTCGTCATATGTTAATGGACTTCGGCTTTATTGATGAAACCTTGATTGTAGGTCGCAACTCAGCGGCTGCATCAATGGTTATTACAGTTATTTTATCAATATTGGCGGGGGTATTAGTATGGTAAGTAATTCTTCTACTTTAGGCCGTACTGGCATACAGGATTGGTTATTCCTTCGTGCCTCAGCCATTATTATCGTTTTATATGTTCTTTATCTTGTGGGATTTATTGCTACAACAGAAATAACCTATGAGGTATGGCGTGGGTTCTTTAGCTCATCCTTAACCAAAGTGTTCACCATCTTGACCCTGCTTTCTATTCTTATTCACGCGTGGATCGGAATGTGGCAAGTGTTAACGGACTATATTAAACCGCTGGCATTACGCCTGACTTTACAACTGATTATTGTTGTTGCGCTGTTGGTTTATCTTATTTATGGAACAATTGTGGTGTGGGGTGTGTAATGAATCTGCCAGTAAGAGAGTTTGATGCCGTTGTTATTGGTGCAGGTGGTGCTGGTATGCGTGCCGCTTTACAGATTTCTCAAATGGGTCTGTCTTGTGCACTGATTTCTAAAGTTTTTCCTACTCGTTCTCATACTGTTTCCGCTCAAGGTGGTATTACAGTTGCACTGGGTAATACCCATGAGGATAACTGGGAATGGCACATGTACGATACGGTAAAAGGTTCCGACTATATTGGTGACCAAGACGCTATCGAATATATGTGTAAAACCGGCCCTGAAGCAATTTTAGAGCTAGAACATATGGGACTCCCATTTTCTCGCCTAGATGATGGTCGTATTTATCAGCGTCCATTTGGTGGTCAGTCAAAAAACTTTGGTGGTGAACAAGCTGCACGTACAGCTGCTGCTGCTGACCGTACTGGGCACGCATTGTTGCATACCCTTTATCAGCAAAATTTAAAAAATCACACAACCATCTTTTCAGAGTGGTATTCACTGGATTTAGTGAAAAACCAAGATGGCGATATCGTTGGTTGTACTGCAATTTGCATCGAAACGGGTGAAGTCGTTTATTTCAAAGCAAACGCTACGATTTTAGCTACTGGCGGTGCAGGTCGTATTTACCAGTCAACCACAAATGCGCATATCAACACAGGTGATGGTGTGGGTATGGCTGTTCGCGCAGGTGTTCCTCTGCAAGATATGGAAATGTGGCAATTCCACCCAACGGGTATTGCGGGTGCGGGCGTATTAGTGACTGAAGGTTGTCGTGGTGAAGGCGGATATCTGTTAAATAAAGACGGTGAACGCTTTATGGAACGTTACGCACCGAACGCCAAAGACCTTGCCGGCCGCGATGTGGTTGCGCGTTCTATTATGATCGAAATTCGTGAAGGTCGTGGTTGTGATGGTCCTTGGGGGCCTCATGCGAAATTAAAACTCGATCATTTGGGTAAAGAAGTTCTTGAATCTCGTTTACCAGGTATTCTTGATCTTTCTCGTACTTTCGCACACGTTGACCCAGTTAAAGAACCAATTCCTGTTATACCTACTTGTCACTATATGATGGGGGGTATTCCAACAAAAGTAACGGGTCAAGCTATTCGTGTGAACGAGAAGGGCGAAGATGTCGTTATTCCTGGATTGTTCGCAGTAGGTGAAATTGCTTGTGTATCTGTTCATGGTGCAAACCGCTTAGGTGGTAACTCACTGTTAGACCTCGTTGTATTTGGTCGTTCAGCAGGAGTTCACTTAAAAGAGTCACTGATGGAACAAGGTACAATGCGTGATGCGAGCGATTCTGATGTTGAAGCCGCATTAACTCGCTTAAATCGCTGGGAAAACAACCGCTCTGGTGAAGATCCAGTTGAAATCCGTAAAGCGCTGCAATCTTGTATGCAACATAACTTCTCGGTATTCCGTGAAGGCGATGCAATGGCAAAAGGCTTAGAAGAACTGAAAGTTATTCGTGAGCGCTTACAAAATGCACGACTGGATGATAATTCAAGTGAATTTAATACACAGCGTATTGAATGCTTAGAATTAGATAACCTGATGGAAACTGCTTATGCCACTGCGGTATCTGCAAACTTCCGTACAGAAAGCCGTGGAGCTCATAGCCGTTTCGATTTCCCAGAACGTGATGATGCGAACTGGTTATGCCATACATTATATCAACCGCAAACCGAAACAATGACACGACGTGAAGTCAATATGCAGCCAAAACTGCGTGAAGCCTTCCCACCAAAAGTGCGTACATATTAATTAGCGGTGTTATTGAAGTTGCGGAGACTTAAATATGAAACTTGAATTTTCGATTTATCGTTACAATCCCGACGTTGATAATGCGCCGCATATGCAAGATTACACCCTCGAAGTTCCTGAAGGGCGTGACATGATGCTGTTGGATGCATTAATTCAATTAAAGGAAAAAGATCCTACCTTATCGTTCCGTCGCTCTTGTCGTGAAGGTGTTTGCGGCTCTGATGGCGTGAACATGAATGGTAAAAATGGTTTGGCTTGTATCACACCTATTTCATCTTTACAGAAAGGAAGTAAGAAAATTGTGATCAGACCGTTACCCGGTTTACCAGTAATTCGTGATTTAATAGTGGATATGACTCAGTTCTATACACAGTATGAGAAAATTCGCCCGTATTTAATTAATAATGGCAAAAATCCTCCTGCTCGTGAGAACTTACAGTCACCAGAACAGCGTGAAAAGCTTGATGGACTTTATGATTGTATCCTTTGTGCTTGTTGTTCAACCTCTTGCCCGTCATTCTGGTGGAATCCAGATAAGTTTATCGGACCTGCTGGATTGTTAGCGGCTTATCGTTTCTTGATTGATAGTCGTGATACAGAAACTGAATCTCGTCTTGATGATCTTAACGATGCGTTCAGTGTGTTCCGTTGTCATGGCATCATGAACTGTGTCAGCGTATGTCCTAAAGGACTTAATCCAACAAAAGCGATTGGTCATATTAAGTCAATGTTGTTAAAACGTAGTGCATAAAATAATAACCGCCCTAAAATAGTTAGGGCGGTTAATGGAAAAACTAAATTAGACGTTTGCGGTAAAAATAGTAAGGCACCTTTAAACACTGAAGACAGTGCTTAAAGGTTCCTTGAGAGCTAAAGCTCCATATTTAAAGAACCTGCGAGATAGCGGGTCATAAGAGAACCTTGCAATCGACACCGTTTAATCACGGTATTAGTTATCCACGGCGAACTAAAGCTGTATAGCTTAAGGGATCATAATGCAGAACGGCGCAATGAAGGACTGGCTAGAATCAACTTTTCTAGCAGGAGAGAATCAGTCTTACATAGAAGATATCTATGAAGATTACCTAACTGACCCAAACTCTGTTGACGAAAGTTGGAGAGAGATTTTTCAACAACTGCCCGCAAGTCAAGGCATAGAACAGTCGCATTCTCAAACCCGCGACTACTTCAGACGCCTCGCAAAAGAATCCACTCGATATCATACCTCGGTAAGCGATCCGGCAATGGACTCAAAACAAGTTAAAGTTTTGCAGCTCATCAATGCCTTCCGTTTTCGTGGTCACCAAAACGCTAATCTCGACCCACTTGGTTTATGGAAACAAGAATCTGTTCCAGATTTAGATCCCGCTTTCCATAATCTAACTAAAGAAGACTTTGAAGAAACTTTCAACGTCGGTTCTTTTGCTATCGGCAAAGAAACGATGAAATTAGGTGATTTATATGAAGCACTGAAACGCATTTACTGTGGTTCAATCGGTGCTGAATATATGCATATCACTAATACTGAAGAAAAACGCTGGCTACAACAACGTTTAGAATCAGTGAATGTTGCAGACCAATTCACTAAAGAAGAAAAGTTACGCTTCCTGACAGAGCTAACAGCAGCTGAAGGTTTAGAGCGCTATTTAGGTGCGAAATTCCCAGGTGCAAAACGCTTCTCTTTAGAAGGTGGTGATGCATTAGTTCCGATGTTAAAAGATTTAATTCGCCATGCAGGCAAACAAGACACTCGTGAAGTGGTTCTTGGTATGGCGCACCGTGGACGTTTAAACGTTCTGGTTAATATCCTAGGTAAAAAACCGGCTGATTTATTTGATGAATTTGCGGGTATTCATAAAGAGCATTTGGGAACAGGTGATGTTAAATATCACCAAGGTTTCTCGTCTGATTTTGCGACTGAAGGAGCGCAAGTTCACCTTGCATTAGCCTTTAACCCGTCTCACTTAGAGATTGTTAGCCCTGTTGTTATCGGTTCTGTTCGTGCTCGTCGTGATCGTTTAGATGAAGCGCGTAGCAATATGGTTCTTCCTATCACTATTCATGGTGATGCTGCTGTGACTGGTCAAGGTGTTGTGCAAGAAACCCTGAACATGTCTCAAGCGCGTGGCTATGAAGTAGGCGGTACAGTTCGTATTGTTATCAATAACCAAGTTGGTTTTACGACTTCAAATCCAAAAGATGCCCGTTCAACACAATACTGTACTGATATTGTGAAAATGGTTCAGGCACCAATTTTCCACGTTAATGCAGATGATCCTGAAGCAGTCGCTTTTGTAACTCGCTTAGCATTGGATTTCCGTAATACCTTTAAACGCGATGTGATGATTGATCTCGTTTGTTACCGTCGTCATGGTCACAACGAAGCTGATGAGCCAAATGCGACTCAGCCTCTGATGTATCAAAAAATCAAAAAACATCCAACTCCACGTAAAATTTATGCGGATAAACTGGTTGCACAATCATTGCTTGATGCCAATGATGTGACTGAACTGGTTAATCTCTATCGCGATGCGCTGGATCGTGGTGATTGTGTTGTTGAAGAATACCGCCCAATGGGTCTGCATTCTTACACATGGGAACCGTATTTAAATCACGAATGGAATGAAGAGTATCCACATAAAGTAGAGAAAACGCGTTTACAAGATTTAGCGCGCCGTGTGAGTACCGTTCCTTCAGAAATCGTGATGCAGTCTCGTGTTGAGAAAATTTATGCTGACCGTGCTGTTATGGCAGAAGGTGAGAAACTACTCGACTGGGGTGCAGCAGAAACATTAGCGTATGCGACTTTAGTTGACCAAGGTATCACCATTCGTCTTTCTGGTGAAGATGCGGGACGTGGTACATTCTTCCATCGTCATGCCGTTATTCATAATCAAACAAATGGCTCTGTTTATGTACCATTAGCTAATGTTCATAATGCTCAAGGACAATTTAATGTCTGGGACTCTGTATTAACAGAAGAAGCAGTACTTGCATTTGAATATGGTTATGCCACAACGGAACCTCGTGGTTTAACGATTTGGGAAGCACAATTTGGTGACTTCGCAAACGTTGCTCAAGTGGTTATCGACCAATTTATTAGCTCTGGTGAGCAAAAATGGGGTCGTATGTGTGGTTTAGTCATGCTGTTACCACATGGTTATGAAGGCCAAGGCCCTGAGCACTCCTCTGCACGTTTAGAACGTTATCTGCAACTGTGTGCAGAACAAAATATGCAGGTTTGTGTGCCATCAACTCCGGCTCAGGTTTACCATATGTTACGCCGTCAAGCGTTACGTGGTATGCGTCGCCCACTTATCGTAATGTCACCAAAATCACTGTTACGTCATCCATTAGCGGTTTCTGCATTGGATGAATTAGCAAATGGTAAATTCTTACCTGTCATTGGTGAAATTGATGATTTAAAACCTGCTGATGTGAAACGTGTTGTGATGTGTTCCGGTAAGGTTTACTACGATTTATTAGAACAGCGTCGTGCTAATGAGCAAAACAACGTTGCCATTATTCGTATTGAACAACTGTATCCATTCCCTCACGAAGATATTGCGCAAATTCTCGCACCTTATGCTCATGTAAAAGAGTTTATTTGGTGTCAAGAAGAGCCTCTGAATCAAGGTGCTTGGTACTGTAGTCAGCATAACTTCCGTGATGCTATTCCTACAGGCGCAACATTACGTTATGCAGGACGTCCTGCATCAGCCTCTCCAGCAGTTGGTTATACCTCTGTTCATCAGGAGCAACAAAAAGCTCTGGTTGAAGATGCACTGAAAGTTGAATAAATAAGGATAGAAAATGAGTAGTGTAGATATTCTAGTACCGGATCTCCCTGAATCAGTTGCTGACGCATCAGTCGCAACTTGGCATAAAAAACCTGGTGATAGCATTCAACGCGATGAAGTGCTGGTTGAAATCGAAACAGATAAAGTTGTTTTAGAAGTCCCTGCAAGTGAAGCAGGTGTTTTAGAAAGTATTCTTGAAGAAGAAGGCGCTACTGTTGGTTCACGCCAATTACTAGGCCGTATTCGTTTAGGTGATAGCACTGGCATTCCTGCTGATGTGAAACCTGCTCAAGATAGCACTCCAGCACAGCGTCAAAGTGCTGATATTGCTGAAAAAGGCAATAATGATGCCTTAAGTCCAACAGCGCGTCGCTTAGTGGCTGAACATGATATTAACCCTGCTGATGTGAAAGGTAGTGGTGTGGGTGGACGTTTAACTCGCCAAGATATCGAAGGTCATGTTGCGAATAAATCAACGGCACAACCGGTAGCAGAAGTTCCTCAAGCACTGTTATCTCACCGTAGCGAAAAACGTGTACCAATGACACGTTTACGTAAACGTGTAGCAGAGCGCTTGTTAGAAGCGAAAAATACCACTGCAATGTTGACAACGTTTAACGAAATCAACATGCAACCAATCAAAGATTTGCGTGCCCAGTATGGTGAAGCATTCGAAAAACGCCACGGTGTACGTTTAGGCTTTATGTCTTTCTATATTAAAGCGGTTGTTGAAGCACTGAAACGCTATCCAGAAGTCAATGCTTCTATCGATGGTACTGATGTGGTTTATCACAACTACTTCGATATCAGTATTGCAGTATCAACACCGCGTGGTCTGGTAACACCAGTATTACGTGATGCGGATGCAATGAGCATGGCGGATATTGAGAAAAACATCAAAGCGTTAGCGGTAAAAGGCCGTGACGGTAAGTTAACTGTTGAAGACTTAACAGGTGGTAACTTCACTATCACAAATGGCGGTGTTTTCGGTTCATTAATGTCAACTCCAATTATCAACCCACCACAAAGTGCCATTTTAGGGATGCATGCAATTAAAGATCGCCCAATGGCAGTAGATGGTCAGGTTGTTATTCTACCAATGATGTATCTGGCTCTGTCTTATGACCACCGTTTAATTGATGGTCGTGAGTCTGTCGGTTTCTTAGTAACCGTTAAAGAGATGCTAGAAGATCCAGCTCGTTTATTACTGGATGTATAGGTAATAAATATCGCTTTTAGGCAGGAGATGCTCCTCCTGCCTACTTAGCAACAGACACAAGCATCAAAGAAGTACAGTGTGTTCGTGAAGCCAGATTTCTCTGGCTTATAGTCAAAAAAATAAGAAAGCCCGACTTTCAACAAGATTATGGATAGAACATCATGAATTTACACGAGTATCAGGCAAAACAGCTTTTCACACGGTATGGATTACCAGCACCTGCTGGTTTCGCCTGCTCCACGCCGCGCGAGGCAGAAGAAGCTGCATCAAAAATCGGTCAGGGCCCTTGGGTCGTGAAATGTCAGGTTCACGCGGGTGGACGTGGTAAAGCGGGCGGCGTAAAAGTCGTTAAATCTAAAGAAGAGATCCGCGCATTTGCTGAACAATGGTTAGGCAAACGTTTAGTCACTTATCAAACAGACGCTAATGGTCAGCCTGTTACACAGATTTTAGTTGAAGCTGCAACTGATATTGCTAAAGAGCTTTATCTTGGAGCGGTTGTTGACCGTGGTACCCGTCGCGTTGTCTTTATGGCCTCAACAGAAGGCGGCGTTGAAATTGAGAAAGTGGCAGAAGAAACGCCAGAACTTATTCATCGCGCCATTATTGATCCACTGACAGGCCCTATGCCTTATCAGGGAAGAGAATTAGCATTTAAACTGGGTTTAAAAGGCAAGCAAGTTAGTCAATTTGCTAAAATCTTTATGGGATTAGCCTCTATTTTCTTAGAGCGCGACCTTGCTTTAATCGAAATTAACCCACTGGTTATTACTAAAGAAGACGATCTGATTTGTCTTGATGGTAAATTAGGTGTAGATAGCAACGCGTTGTATCGTCAACCAGAAATGCGTGAAATGCACGATCCTTCACAAGAAGATCCTCGTGAAGCACAAGCTGCACAATGGGAACTGAACTACGTTGCATTAGATGGCAACATTGGCTGTATGGTCAATGGTGCTGGTTTAGCGATGGGGACAATGGATATCGTTAAACTCCACGGTGGCGAGCCTGCAAACTTCCTCGATGTAGGTGGTGGTGCAACAAAAGAGCGCGTAACTGAAGCATTTAAGATTATTTTGTCAGATGAAAATGTCAGTGCTGTATTAGTCAACATTTTCGGCGGTATTGTTCGTTGTGACTTAATCGCAGACGGTATTATTGGCGCAGTTGAAGAAGTTGGCGTTAATGTTCCTGTGGTTGTTCGTCTTGAAGGAAACAATGCAGAGTTAGGCACCAAGAAATTAGCGGATAGTGGATTAAATATTATCGCTGCTAAAAGCTTAACTGATGCCGCGAAACAAGTTGTTGCAGCAGCGGAGGCAAAATAATGTCTATTTTAATCGATAAGAATACCAAAGTAATTTGCCAAGGCTTCACGGGTAGCCAAGGAACATTCCACTCTGAGCAAGCTATTGCTTATGGTACGCAAATGGTCGGTGGTGTAACACCAGGTAAAGGCGGTACTACGCACTTAGGTTTACCTGTATTTAATACAGTACGTGAAGCTGTTGAAGCAACAGGTGCAACTGCGACAGTTATCTATGTACCCGCACCATTTTGTAAAGATTCAATCTTAGAAGCGATTGATGCAGGCATCAAACTAATTATCACTATTACTGAAGGTATTCCTACGCTGGATATGCTGACTGTAAAAGTTAAATTAGATGAAGCTGGCGTACGTATGATTGGCCCTAACTGCCCGGGTGTTATCACACCAGGTGAATGTAAGATTGGTATTATGCCAGGACACATCCACTTACTAGGCAAAGTAGGTATTGTATCTCGCTCAGGTACATTAACTTATGAAGCGGTTAAGCAAACAACGGACGTTGGCTTAGGCCAATCAACTTGTGTTGGTATTGGTGGTGACCCAATTCCGGGTTCTAACTTTATTGATATTCTGAAGCTATTCCAAGAAGATCCACAAACTGAAGCGATTGTGATGATCGGTGAAATTGGGGGCACCGCAGAAGAAGAAGCTGCTGCTTATATCAAAGATCACGTCACTAAGCCGGTTGTTGGCTATATCGCTGGTGTAACAGCGCCTAAAGGTAAACGTATGGGACATGCTGGTGCCATTATTGCTGGTGGTAAAGGCACCGCGGACGAGAAATTTGCTGCCCTAGAAGCTGCTGGTGTTAAAACAGTTCGTAGCTTAGCGGATATCGGCGAAGCAATTAAATCACTGATCAAGTAAGTAACAATTCTGTTAATAATTTCAGATTGATACTATTTTAAATGCCAGTTTTCTAAAAAGAAGCTGGCATTTTTTATTTCTAGTTTCATTTAATAGTCATACCAATAGCTGATATTGTAATTAACACATCAATATCCTACCTAAATTTACGCTAATAAATTGTTTTATATTGTTTTTTTATTAAATTGATCTGTATTCAAAACATCATTTTTCTATTTATTTACTTTCTTGTAGAGCCTAAAAATAATGATATAAACCATAAATAAGTCTCCTGAATTGTTAAAAATAATATTTTAAATACGTGTTTTGAGTGAAAAAGAGTGTCGTTAGAAAAAATGAACACTTGTTTCATGTTGTTTTCAATATAGATGTTTCTATAAATATCGTAATAACTAGCTTTAATTTTATACAAGGATCATGCTGTAAGACTGATTTTTGCTAAGAAAATAGACTTTTAAACATGTTAATGAATGCGTGGGGAAGAGGGGAAGGTAAGCTCTTTGATAGGAAAAAATACCTTTTTATTATGATAAAACATCAAAATGACGATTAAAGATGAATTATGACCTTCTTACCGTTATAAAAATTGATAATAAGACGTTCGTGAGGATCTCGAAAAGCACCCCATTTAGATAAGAGAATATAGTAAAAGAGTTTTTGTGTTTTTGCTCATTCCATTCAATAAATAACTTATTTTTATTGGATATCTAATTGATTTTTATTGATATTTATTTTTATTGATAATAACGGATTCGTGCTTTATCAATTAAATACACATTTATTGCACTTCGTTTATTTAGAATAAAAAAGAAACTAAAAAAGAAATAACATTAGGAATGGATAATCAAGATCAGATTTTTTATATATCTTTATTAGATAAAATAATTAAGAGTATTTTTTTATATTTACATTTTTGTAAATTTCAACT